>JAGWGU010000014.1 GCA_028867275.1 Nitrososphaerota archaeon | reverse complement strand
CAAGCATACTTTAGAATCAACAAAGAAAACATTGGTCAATTTGAAAGAACTCTTATCATTGCAGACGAAGGTGCAGAAGTACACTACATAGAAGGATGTACAGCACCAGTATATTCATCAGAATCTCTACACTCTGCGGTTGTAGAATTGATTGCATTAAAGGGTGCAAAACTGAGATACACAACTATTCAGAACTGGAGTAATGATGTATACAATCTAGTTACAAAGAGAGCATACGCATACGAAGGCGCACGTGTAGAATGGATTGATGGAAACATTGGAAGCAAACTAACAATGAAATATCCTGGAATCTATCTCATGGGACCTCGTGCACATGGTGAAACACTTTCTATTGCATTTGCAGGCAAGAACCAACACCAAGATACTGGTGCAAAAATGGTACACCTTGCGCCACATACCACATCTAGAACAACATCAAAATCAGTCAGCAAAAGTAATGGTAGAACAACATACCGAGGTCTCTTACATGTAGCAAAAGGCGCAACAGATGTCAAAGCCTCCGTTAGATGTGATGCCTTGTTGCTAGATGACATATCAAAGACTGACACTTATCCATACATGGAAATCAACCAAGAAGATGCTACAGTAACCCATGAAGCAACTGTTGGAAAAATTGGTGATGAACAAATCTTTTACCTGATGACAAGGGGATTCACTGAAGAAGAAGCACTCACACTTATCGTAAATGGATTCATAGAGCCATTTACCAAGGAGCTCCCTATGGAATATGCGGTGGAGCTCAATAGACTAATTAAAATGGAAATGGATGGCTCAGTCGGCTAGTGCCGATTGCGTCAATTTGTGATGTAAAATGTCGTCTTTTGTTCTTTCTAAACTTGACTCTAGTCACATAGAAGAGATTTCAGATGCAAATAATGATCCTGCATGGCTACGAGAATATCGCAAGAATTCTTTTACAATATTTCAGCAACTTCCACAAGAAGTCTCTCCTCTCTATAACAAGTACAGCGACGCAAACAAGATGGATTCAGAACAGATAACCTTCTCTCTTAGCTCTGACAGCACGATTCCAGATTTTGTAAAAGACCGACTAGTAGAAATTGGAGATAACCCAAGTATAGTACAAGTCGGCACAAACATACACAAGATACACATTCCATCAGAACTAAAAGAAAAAGGTCTTGTAATGTGTTCTATCCAGGACGCAATCAAAAATCACGGTGACAAGATAAAAAAATCATTTGAGCAAACTGATTCAAAGAGAGACAAGTATATTGCACTAAACAATGCATTTTTCAATTCTGGAATATTCATCTATATTCCACGAAATCTTGTTCTTGAAAAAACAATTCATCTGGTATCATCTCTTTCACTTGACCAAACCTCTACCATCTCACGCAATGTTATAGTCGCAGAGGATAGCAGCAAGGCATCTATTGTTCAGGAAATCTATGCACCACAAGCCGCAAAACAACAGGCATATCTTGAACTACTTGATGTATCAATCAGTCCAAACAGTCAATTTGACTTGATTACACTACAGGCAATGGATGAAACAGCTGTCAACTTTTCTTCAAGAGTTGCAAGAATAGAGCGTGACGGAAGAATGAATTGGTACCTTGGATTGTTTGGTTCTCATCTTTCTAGATATAAAGTAGATAATTTTCTTAATGGCCAAGGTGCTACTGCACAAGATACCGAAGTGGTTTTTGGAAACAAGAACCAGTCATATGATCTTGCCTCCAATTTGATTCATAATGCACCTTCTACAATTGGCAGAGTTTTAGAAAAATCTGTTCTCAAAGATACAGCAAAATCTCTCTTTAAGGGAATGATACGAATTGAAAAAGATGCACACCATGCTGAATCATATCTTTCAGGACACTCTATCTTGCTTGACAAGGGCGCAAAATCTGATTCTATACCAGGGCTTGAAATATTTACAAATGATGTCAAGGCAACACACTCTGCATCAGTTGCCCAAATGGATGAAGAACAAATATTCTATCTTGCAACAAGATGCTTGAGCAAGTCTGATGCCCAGAAAATAATTGTAGAGGGATTCCTTGAACCACTCTCAAGAAAGATGTCGTATCAGGTTCGCGCCTGGATAAGTTACTTGATAGATTCCAAATGGGCAGGACGCAATCTTACTATTAAGACCGATGAACAACTCAAGGCTATGCTTGAAGTTGAAGAAACAAGATATCGTGAGACTGACACCTTTGAAAGTCATTACAAATACAGGTGATACTTTTGTCCAAGTGGGTTCGTGTTTGTAAATCAAGTAAACTAAAGAAAGGTGAGATGATGGACTTTGATTATGAAGATAAAAAAATTCTACTTGCAAATCTTGATGGAAAGATCTATGCATCAGACAGAATCTGTACACATGCAGATGCAGATCTCTCAACTGGAATACTAACAGAAGAGGGTGTCACATGTCCATTGCATTTATCTACATTTAATCTAAAAACTGGTGCACCGGAAAACCTTCCAGCTGAAGTACCACTCAAAATCTACAATGTTAAAATAGAACAAAACGAGATCTACATTGAGGTAAATTAATTTGCAAACAAGTTTCATAAACATTGAAAATATTAGAAATGACTTTCCAATTCTAAAACGTAAAGTACACAAAGACAAACCGCTTGTTTACCTCGACAATGCAGCTACTACTCAAAAACCAATCCAAGTGATTGAGGCAATTAGCAACTATTATCTGAATTACAATTCTAATATTCACCGAGCAGTCCATGAGCTTGCTGAAGAAGCAACACTTGCGTATGAAACAACAAGAGACAAGATAGCCAAATTCATAAATGCAAAAAATCGTGAAGAGATTATTTTTGTGAGGGGTACTACTGAGGCAATCAATCTTGTTGCATATGCCTGGGGACGACAAAACATCAACAAAGACGATATCATAGTAACTACGGAATATGAGCATCATAGCAATATAGTGCCATGGCAGCTTTTAGCAAAAGAAAAAGGAGCAAAACTGGAATACATTGGAGTAGATGACAACGGGGAACTAATCCTTGATCACTTGGATAACTATCTCAAGACAGGAAAAGTAAAGATTGTAACATTTAGTCAAATGTCTAATGTCTTGGGAACAATAACTAACTCTGAAGAAATTGTAAAAAGGTGCAAGGCATATGGCGTACGGGTATTAATTGATGGAGCACAATCTGTTCCACATCTTAAAGTAGATTTGCAGAAACTTGACTGCGACTTTTTTGCCTTTTCTGCACACAAGATGCTTGGCCCTACTGGAGTTGGAGTTTTGTGGGCAAGAAAAGAATTACTTCAAGAGATGGTTCCGTTCAATGGCGGAGGAGACATGATACGAGAGGTCCACAAGTATGAAACTACATGGAATGATTTGCCATACAAGTTCGAAGCTGGAACTCCAAACATTGCTGATGTCATTGGATTTGCCGCAGCCATTGATTATCTTGATAATATAGGGATGGACAAAGTACGAGAGCATGAAATGGAATTGACAAAATATGCACTGGACAAACTTTCTCAAATGAAAGGAATCATACTGTATGGTCCAAAAGATGTAACAAAAAGAGGTGGTGTAATATCTTTCAATTTAGGAGACATTCATCCACATGACCTTGCTACTATAATTGATGAAGATGGAATTGCTATTAGATCTGGACATCACTGTGCACAGGTATTGATGGAAAGATTAGATGTGTCTGCAACATCCCGCGCAAGCTTTTATATCTATAATACAAAAGAAGAGATAGATGTTTTTATCAGGTCACTTAATAGAGCAAAGGAGTTGTTCAAGCTATGAGTAGTGCTGATATTTACAGAGAAATCATACTTGATTACTATAGAAATCCAAGAAACTATGGAAAGATACAAAATCCTGATATTGCACAGAGGGACAGCAATCCATTATGTGGTGATGAGCTTGAGATGCACCTTAACATAAAAGACGACAAGGTTGCAGACGTAAAATTTACAGGAAAAGGATGTGCCATAAGCCAGGCAAGCGCATCCATGTTGACCGAACTTATTCTAGGCAAAGATTTTGAATATGTCAAAAAGCTTACAAAAGAAGACATTCTTGACAATCTCGGCTTGCATGATCTTGGCCCTGCTAGGATAAAATGTGCCTTGTTGTCATTGAAGGTTCTAAAATCTGGCCTCTACTCTTATCTTGTTGACAAGCTAAAAGACACTGCATCTGCAGACAAGATAAAAGAAGAAGCTTCAGGTCTTTACTAAATTGTCCATCTCAAATACCGTACCTCTTCAGATTAGAAAAACTATTTTTGAAAAGTTCAATGATACGAATCTGCGATTTACAAATGACGAAATACTTGAACTGCTCAAAAATAATGGCCTTGACAGCTCTATTACCATTGATGACGTGGAACAATACTTTAACCAGTTGCGTGATGCTGGACTCATCAGACAAATTGCTCAGAACTTTACCACCAACTGGTACAAGCTCTTCGATGTGGTAGAGAAAATAAAATGCAATTCTTGCAATCAGGAAGTTTACCTGGGAAAGCTAGAACCTAGGGTATGCCCAAACTCTGAATGCAAAGCTACTTTTTAGAACGATATCTTGTAGCAGCTTCTTCCAATGCTTGAATCATTGGTAGCTTTACGCCAGTCAGGTATAGAACCAATGCACCTCCTGCAGTGCTGATGTGGTTTATCTTCTCGGCAAGACCATATCTTTTCAATGCCGCAGTGAGATGTCCGCCACTTACAATTGTGGTTGCAAATGAATTTGCTACTCCGTGAAGAAGCGACTCTGTTCCAAATTTGAAATTCTCATTTTCAAAAAATCCTGCAGGACCGCTCATGAATACAGTTCCTGCACCCTGGATTGACTTTAGGTAATAATCGACTGATTTTGGTCCCAAGTCAAATATCTGATCACCTTTTACAAGTTCACGAACATCCATCTCCTCCCTCTTTCCATTTCTTTCAACTGCAATATCTACTGGAACTGAAAACACATCTGGGTATTCACCAATCAACGCATGTGCCTTTGATACTACTTCTTCCTCTCTTTTGATTCCAAGGGGAAACTTGATCCTTCCTTGGGCCCTCAAAAAGACATTGGCAATTACGCCTGTAAGAAGAACTTGGTCTGCTCTGCCATTTTGAATTAACTCCTTTATTGCCTCAAGCCTGTCGACTACCTTAGAGCCTCCGAGTACAACTACATGTGGTCCCTTGGCTACAGTCATGATTTCATCCAGCTTTCTGACTTCGCGCTCTACCAGTCTTCCCGCGCATGACGGAAGAACATACGCAAAGCCAATTATTGATGGATGTGATCTGTGTGAGCTTGGAAATGAATCAAGTACGCAGATATCAAATAATTTTGAAAGTCTTTGTACCATTATTGTTTTAGATGCATCGGCGGCTGAAAACTCATAATTCTCTTCTGCACATAATCTTAGATTATCAAGTAGTATGATGTCACCATCTTTCATGTTTTTAATTTCTCTTTGTGCCTCGGAGCCTATGACATCTTCAATGTACTTTATCTTGCGGCCAAGTATTTGCTCTAACACCTTTGCATGTTTTTCCATTCCTGTGTAGTCTTTGTTGCCTACTCTTCCTTGGTGTGAGCCGATCACTACCTTAGCGCCCTCTAAATCTTTGAGGGACTCGGTAGACTCTCTGATTCTGCTTGTCTCGATTATCTCCATTGTGACAGGATCTATGGGACAGTTCATATCTACTCTGAGAAATACAGTCTTGCCCTTTGTATCAAAGTCATTGATTGTTAATATTCTCAATATCGTTCCTATCTCTGGATGTGGTTAAAATCTTTTAGTCGTCTTTGTCTGGCTCTTCTTACCGATCAATCTTTGGTAGGAACCAACAACAACTTGACTGGATATGATCTAAGAACCTACAGAGGCTTGGCAACTTTACTGAATGAATATCTGTGATGTAGATATTTTCAGAAACCGTGGATGTTAGGGTGTGTCAGACTGGCTTGTGATCGTACAAAGAAAGACACGTCCACGGTTTCTAAACTATGTGTACTGTAATTGCATAAAAAATAGAAGATGATTGTCATCTTGCGATAAACAGAACATCATAGGAATATGTATGATATGTGGAAAAGATGAGTGAATCTTATAAGAAATCAATCCGTCTTTTGATCTAGTCAAGGATCAAAAGACCATCTGTAAATATGTGCGCCAAATGGTTTTTCATCTCCTTGACTTGTGTCATTCCCTGAAACCATGAAAAGGCAAGCAATCTGATTTTAATATGGTCATACCAAGCAAATGGTTAGATGTTGTATCAAGGAGAGAATTTCAATGCAAAGCTGGGTCTTTGACATACGAAGTAGAACGTTCTTCTTATTGTTGCTGTCATTTCTAATTCTACTTTATCTTGCTGTTGCAAAAGTTCTATTCGTATATGATACGGGATTTGAAACAACACTTTCAAAACTTGTGGGAAATCCTGTCGTAGACCTTACCATGGATGTGTTTACGGAACTTGGGTGGGTACTATATCCGATATTTATCAGCATTATACTGTTTATAATAAAAAGAACAAGGCGTCTTGGCCTTGTCCTTCTCCTCTCATTGTTGGTAGGCAGCATGGTTGTGGCCTATATGAGATGCTATACTGGATATGAAAAGCCAATGCTTGATTATCTGGGGGCCAATTTGCCAATCAAATCTGGCGCAGATGTGGGTGTTCCGTGTGCAATAGAGGGCACTTTTCCTGCAGGAGCCACCGTAAGGACTACAATATTTGCATTTATCATTGGATATGCATTATCACAAAGATTTCCGCGCGGGTGCTATCTCTTGTGGATATATCCTGCAGTAGTATCAGCAAGCAGACTATACTTGTTGCAAGAATATCCGTTGACCATAGTTGCTGGAGTAATCTTTGGTGTACTGATTGCAAATATTGTATCCAAAAAACTAAAGATAGAACTTATCTTTGATAGATCAAAAACCTAGCTCTTCCATGACTTTGGAGCTTATCAGGACCATTGCATAGTGGTCTGCATCATGACTATAAATCCAATATCTTACATCGCGCTCTTGTTTTGCTTTCTTTAATCCGAAATTGAGTTCATTCATAATTGTAAAACCTATCTTCTTTGCAGTCTTTTGCTCCTTTGTCATGATTACTCTGAATGCACCCTTTTGTGCTGAAAAACCAAGTCTTACCATCTGCTCTGCCAGATCCTGGGCCTTTTGCTCATCATCGATCTGAAATGAATGGGCAACTGGTAGCTGTGATGGATGAAAATCCATGACTTCTATGCATACTTGCTAAATAAAATCTACTTGGTGACCCTTATCGCATGTCAAAATTTTGTTAAAAAGATCAAAAATATGTTGAAAATTTTAACTCATATGTCAAATACTGATCATAACAAAAACTTAATCGATTACAAAGGCTCATAATCGCATGACATCCCTTGAGGCTCTCCTAAAATCACATAGTATGAAAAAGGCTACAGTATCCAAATTACGAAAACAGGTTGAAAATAAACTAAAAGAGGCTGTTTCTAAAAAGCGAAGATCATCATCAGGCCTTGTATCTCTAGAGAAGAAAAAGGAAGACCTGATAAGGGCCAAAGACCACGCAATACAGCTTCTCAACCAACACCTTTCACAAAAGGCAAGCATAGAGAGACTCAAGATTGCGGCAGAGGAGAGACTAAAACAGGAAGAGGAAGCAAAAGACCAAGCAACCCAGCAAAGCGAGTATGGGTCTGAAGACAAGAACACTATGGCTGAAAGACTAAAGTATATTGGTGAAAAAATAGCCGAATTACATTCCGAGTTAAAAGAAAGAGAGTCTGCTCATACTAGATTAGAAAAGGCAATAGAATCAAGTGAAAAGGAAAAGGCCAAGGTTGAAGACCAGCTAAAAAAACATGGTCATATCAAACCCGCATTGATTGAACAACTAAAGGCATCTACAAAGGCAGAAGCTGTCTTGAGGCCAAAGTTTGAATCTCTTCTAAAACTTGAGGCACAGGCAAGCAATGCATTGGCAACAGTTCAAAAGAAACTGGCAGAGATTGCAGCTCAGAGAAGAAAGAGACTGGCAGCACTTGCAGCCAAGAAACGAAAAAGAATGGCAGCATTAGCAGCTCAGAGGAGAAAGAACAAGGCAAGACAACTGGCGCTAGCAAAAGCAAGAAAAGCAAAAGCAAGAAAAGCAAAGGCACGAAAGGCAAAACGAAGACCAGCTAAAAAAACAGCCAAGCGCAAGTCTCGCCCAAAAAAAGCACCAAGAAGAAAAACAACAAAAACCGCTAAAAGAAAAACAACCAGAACTGCCAAGAGAAAAACAAAGAAAAAATCTAGACGTAGATAGTATTCCTACGCTTCATTAATATTGAATTAATTTTTTCGTAACGATGTTGTCTCTTCCTCAACACATTGTTGTAGAAATAACCGAGATGCCCAATCTCAAAAACCCATCTCTTATTTGCGGATTTCCAGGAAGCGGGTATGTAGGAAAACTTGCAATTGATCACATGATTGAAGAATTAAAAGCAATTCCATTTGCAAACATGTTTTCATCATCATTTCCGCCACAGGTGTTGATTCAACCCGATGGTACAACTGATCTCATGAAAAATACTTTTTACTATTCCAAAGGGGTGACAAATGATCTTGTTCTATTAAGTGGCGATGCACAGCCTGTGACTCCTGAAAGCGAGTATGAGATGGCAGAAGAAATTGCAAAAATTTGTGATAAGCTTGGAGTCAAAACAATCTATACTCTTGCTGCATATATTACAGGGACATTTTCTAAAACTCCCAAAGTCTATGGCACAAGCACTGCTCCACAAATTGTAAATGAATTCCAAAATTATGGGATATCTACAATGAACAGTGGAAGCATAACTGGAATGAATGGCCTTATCATTGGCGTGGGGAAAAGAAAAGGAATAACTGGAATCTGTCTTCTTGGTGAAACATCTGGATATGTTGTAGATGCCAAGGCATCAAAAATTGTACTTGAAACGCTGGTAAAGATGATGGATCTCAAACTTGACTTGACAGGCATTGCAAAAAAGGCGCAAGATACAGAACATCTTGTAAAGACAATTGAGGAGCAAATGGGGCAAAGGGCTGGAGGAGATTCATTGCCAATGTCACAGAATGATAAAAAACTGGGATACATTAGCTAAACATGAAAAAACGTGGACCAATAGTTGCAATTGCTGGGGCAGTCATGATTGTAATGGCAGCATCCATTGCATATTCTGTAATGCCAAAAATGCCATCTGGCAGTCCGGGTGGGGATTTCTTTCCATCTCCAGAAAGCCTGTTTGACAGTGTATCTGATAAAGTCCAAATTGATGCAGGTAATGTGTACACTTTTTCACATACTACAAGTACTGCCCACGTGCCCCTGATGTGGGGAGTTCACATTGTGGACTATAATCCAGATGATTCTGTGGCAATATCCATATCAAACATCTTTGGAGACAAGTTTGGTTCGTTTACAGACAATGATCCAATTTTTATAAAATCATTTGATGTGCCAAAAGCAGATACCTATAGCTTTAACATAGAAAACAAGGGCAAGGAACCAATCACTGTGGTGATGCTGTTTACAGAAAACCCTGAAAAGTCAAAGGCATTGACTGACCCCAATTCACCATTTGTCAAAAACATACTACCATTGGCAGAAGCCGGATTCTTGTTAATTATTGGAATTATTGTCATAATATCTGGTGCAATACTTAGCGTAATTGATTGGAGAAAGGGGAATAATCAATCTAGCAGCAGATATGTCTAAAATTCTAACACTACTAGTTTTCCAAACTTTCCGACATTGAGTGCATTTTCGCCTCTGAATGTGGAAATGTAGCCGTTTTCGATTCTTACTTTGGAACCTTGTTTTACCATCTTTATCTGTGCATCCCACAAGCTAAGCTTGATCTGTCCGGTCTCATCTTTTAGCATTGCATCTGCAACTTGAGCCTGTCCACCAGTTTTTAGGTTGACAGTTCTTGGTTCGCTAATGCTCTCGATTACACCTTCGATTGGTTCTAGCTTGTTTTGTGGTCTGTTCAGTTGGTCTATGTTTGGCATTTAACAAAATTTTCCATTCTCAAATAATAAGTGTTTTGATGGGCAGAACTAGTAAGATGTCACGATTGATTCTTTCAATATTGATAAAAACAAGGAATACTCATCTAAATAGAAATGCTAGATGAAAACAAAGTAAAACAAATCATTGAAGAACAATTTCAAAGACTGATCAAAGAAAATCCAAATGGTCGGAATGCCTCCATAGAGGATAGACTGCAAGCACTAGAAGATAGACTGGAAAACATTGAAGAAAAACTAGGAATTTAGAAAATCTGAGTTTCTAATTTTTGCTATCTGGATTCATCACAGATTTGTAATGATTTTATTTAGAAATTATCTGACCTTTCAACCACTGGGCAATCTGTTTTGTTGCTTCGTTGTGTGACATGTCAATTATTGGCAAGAGAACATTGTTGTTATTATTTTTCAGATATTGCCTGTATTGTGGCATCTCGGTATATTCTATTGCTGCAAAATGTATCTTGCCTTCCATCTGGTCCTTGATGATCTCAGGCGTGGGAGGAAAACCCTGTGGTTCATACAATATGCCATCTGCCCAACGTGCTGGCGGTGCAGAACTACCCAATGGTACATTGTTAGTCTTTATACTTAGAAAATCCTCAATGCTATTGACTTTGACAAGCTCATGAATTATTATCTCATTTATTGGCTGGTGCCTGATAATTACCATGTTTCTAAAGAAATCGGTGTATCATTTAATGGATCCGATCCATTTTGAGCTTTATTTCAGATTTGCACTCTAGTAAGACTGGAGAACAATAATGATCATTACAACTGTGAATGCAGTAAAAATAGAGCCAATTCCTATTGCCATCTTGGTGTTTCTGCTCACGTCTTTTCTACTTTTTTCGCTAATTTAAGATATGTCATGAAACCCAGTGCCAGATTTTGGTTTTCCACACGTGATTAACTTGATCAGATTTTAAATAAGGTGACAATAAATCTAGTCTCCATGAGCGAACAGCCGCGACAATTTTTCAATTTTTCATTTTTCAAGGTAGACCCCAAATGGCGGTGGATGGCAGACCTTGCAAAAGAGGAATCTGCAAAAGAAGTCGAAATTGTTCTTAAAAATTCCCAGATAAAGTACAGGACATATTCTACTCTTGGTCTAAGAGATGATGCAGAATTTTTGTTCTGGTTTGTATCTGATTCTGTTGAAAAAATTCAGGATGTTGTATCAAAACTATACCTTACAGTCTTTGGAAAATACATTGTACCCACTCATGTATATTTATCCAGCACAAGACCGTCAATGTATGCCAATAATCCGACACCGCGTGGTTGGCTTGGGGGAGAAGATCAGAAAAAGTACGTTGTCGTATACCCTTTCATCAAAACGCGAGAATGGTATCTGTTGCCACTTGACAAAAGAAAAGAAATGATGGCAGAGCACATTCAGGTTGGACACAAGTATCCTGAGGTTTTGCTCAATACTACCTATTCATTTGGAATACATGATGAGGACTTTATGCTTGCATTTGAAACTGACACTTTGCACAAGTTTCAAGATCTAATAATGGACTTGAGAGAAACCCGAGTCAGTGGATATATCGCAGTTGACACACCGATGATTGTCTGTGTCAAAAAAGACATTGTTCCTCTAATTAGGAGTCTTGGATGATGAAGGCACTAAAAGAATGGGCCACTGTAATAACAGCACTTGAAAATGGAGACCAAACCGTTTTGCTTCGAAAGGGAGGAATACTTGAGACTGCATCTGGTTTTAAGGTTGAGGGCAAAAAATTTGCTCTCTTTCCCACATATGAACACCAGGACAATTCATCTCTAAAGTCACAATTTTACAGATATCTTGCAGATGTGCGAGAACAAAAGCCAAGAGATGGTTTTAACAGAATTACTTCTTATGCTGAGGTGCTTGCAGAACATGATGTCTCCTCAATGCAAAAGATGGAAGAGTTGTCAGACTTTCATATCTGGAGTGACTCGTATATGGTTGAGCGGATGAACTGGATGCCGCAAAAACCAATGACTGCAATATTTCTCAAGGCGTACAAGATTACTCCAATAGAGATTCCAATACTTCCTGAATATCATGGTTGCAAATCTTGGATAGAATTAAATGTCAATGCTGAAGCTGGTACAGCTGTTTTAAATGAAGCAGAGCTTCAACAAAAATTATCGGAGTTTAGGAGTATTGTGAATTGAAATACAGAAAACTAGGAAAGAGTGGAATCCAAGTATCTGAAATTGGATTTGGTGCATGGACACTTGGACTAGATTGGTGGGGTAAAAAGATCGAAGACGATGAAGCCAAGAAAATGCTAAAGCGTGCATTTGATCTGGGAATTAATTATTTTGAGACTGGAGATATCTATGGAAGGGGAAAAAGTGAGAAGCTAATTGGTGAGGTATTCTCTGGAATGAGAAACCAAGTTGTCTTGTCTACAAAATATGGCTATGACATTTATTCAAACGAGCAAATAGGTCACAAGGAACTTCCACAAAAATTTACAACTGAATTTACTGATTTTGCCTTGAAAAAAAGTCTTGAGAGACTGCAAACTGATCACGTCGATGTATATGGATTGCATAATCCAAAAATCCACACAATACGTGACAAGCAAATTTTTGAATTCTTGGACAAAAAGACAAAGGAAGGAATGATCAAAAGTTACCAAATAGCCCTCGGTCCTGCTATAGGATGGACTCAAGAGGGGCTTGAATCTATGAGGATAACGAATGCCACTGCAGTACAGACTGTCTACAATATTCTTGAACAAAACCCTGGAAACATACTCATCGATGAGGCAGAAAAGAGCAATGTGGGAATCTTGGTTCGCGTACCTGATGCTTCTGGAATCTTGACAGGAAAAGTCAATGCAGACACAAAAATCAGCGAAAAAGATCACCGTTCCGTAAGGAGTGGTGACTGGGTGCAAGAGGCTCTAAAGAAAGTAGATCAATTGATGCCTATTGCAAAAAGAAATGGCTTGAACATTACTGAACTTGCAATCAAGTTCATCTTATCGCAAAGGCCTGTCTCATCTGTATTACCTACCGTTGTAAGTGAAGAAGAGATTGAAATGTTCTCTGCAATGTCTGATGGCAAGTATCTAAACGATGATGATAAAAACGAGATAATTGGGCTTTTCAACCAATGGCCATCATATGATCTGAAAGCCTCGGTACAAACTGCCTAGGTTTCCAGAGAAATAAAACAAATTATATTCAAAGAAGAATTAACGAAGTGAAGTGGTTATCAATCAAAAAAAGACGTCAACCATGACGTTTCGAATAGATGAGGATGTACTCAATAAACTTCGTTCTGAATCTGAACATCGTGAAACCAGTCTCAATACATTTGTCAATCATATCTTCAAAAGATACGTAGAGTGGGACATGTATGAAGCAAAGGTGGGAATGATCCCAATCGCTAAACCAATCATTCTCGAACTTTTTGGAAATCTAACTAAGGAACACACAATTGAGATGGCAACTCGTATTGGAAAAAACGTAGTAAGAGATACTGCATTATTCATGCGAGGTGACTTTAATTTGGACTCGTTCATCTCTTGGTTTGAGGCAAGAATGCGTGCATCCTCAATTGAAATAAATCATAACATCAAAAATAATGTTCATACGTTTATCATAAAACACGATCTTGGTGAGAACTGGTCTCTGTATCATACTACTGTGCTTGAGTTGATCTTTAGAGATGTTTTGGAGAAAAAGGCTGATTTTGAGTATAATTCAGGCATGATGTCGTTCAAATTTACTGAGTAAATGATTGCAAACGATTGCAGATGTTTGCAAATGAATTCAGTCTAATCGCTCTTGTTATATTTTTGTAGCCTGATATGATTACCATGCAAGTATTACAACAAGGCCGAATCCTTGAAAACAAAGATGCGGACAATATTTTAAAAATCATGTCAAATGACCAAGCCATGCAGATACTCAGGTCTACAATTGACACCCCAAAATCAGCATGGGATATTAGTACAATGTCTGGAATTCCACTAACCCAGGTGTATAGATGGGTTCGCAGGCTCCACAACTCTGGACTTGTACGTGTCTCAGGAGATACAAATTTGTCTGGCAAAAAATTCTTCATGTATCAAAGTAAGATAATCTCAATCAAGGTAACATTAGCATCTGCTACTGAATCAGTGGTTGAACTATCATAGAAATTTATTTTATCACATGATTATGCCGTAATTGGGTCTTCGATGTTAAACTCGTGTTCTACGAAATATTCGACCCGGGTCTTTTTGAATTCTCTAGAACTGAAGAGAATTTTGTAATCACTTACATTTACTTGCTTTTGAATCTCTTTTGCCATGTCCTCTGCTTCCTGAATTGATTTGCAATGAACCATTGAAAATACGCTGTATGGCCAGTCCTGGTATACAGGTCTCTGGTAACAATGGCTTATCTGTGGAAACGCACCCAGTTTTGAGCCAACTTCTTCGATTCTTTCGTCTGGAACTTTCCATACTATCATGCCATTTGCAGTAAAGCCAACTTCCCTGTGTCTTAAGATGGCTGCAAATCTTCGCATTATTCCTGTCTCTTCGTATTGCTTTATCTTTTCAAGAAGTTGTTCCTCAGTTATTCCAAGTTTTTGTGCAGATTTTAAAAATGGTCTTTCAACTATCTCTAGATCTTTTTGCAGTTCTCGTATGTAGTTCCTTTCCTCTTCTGTTGCAATAAACTTGGTCTCTGTGATTTTCTTCTTCTCCTCTGATGGTTTAATGTCTGATTTTTTTTCTTCTACCATCTCAAGTTTTACTCCTATCTTGAATAGCTTGATTGTAGGAAGAAGCCTTGTCTTTCTAATTCCTGATAACTTTGAAAATTTGTCTATCTCTGTCTTTAGATCAGATCCAGGAGGAACTGCTAGAGTAAACCACAAGTTGTATTCATGATTTCTCTCATAATTGTGACTGACACCTGGATGTCTATTTACCTGATTTGCAACATCATCTAATTTGTCTGGGTCTATTGCCATTGCAACAAGCGCACTTTTGTATCCTAGTTTTCGTGTGTCAAATATTGCACTAATCTGTCTGATTATCCCAGCCTCTTTGAGTATGACAAGTCTTTGCATCAACTCTTCATTTGACAGGCCAAATTTTTTTGCCATGGTATCATATGGTTTTGGGGTCAAAGGAAAAGTCCACTGGATCTCATTTAGAATCTCTTTGTCCAGCTTGTCCATGTTACATGGAAAACCTATCCTACAATTAAAAACGTTACCTAGTTTCTCATAGAATCTATAAATATCATTCCCAGTCAGCGAAGATCCGTTGATAGTTGATCTAAATCTTCGAGGAAATTTGGTGATTGTGGTAGGTGGAGGAAACGAGGGACTCAAAAAAGTAAATACGTTATTGACCCAAGAATGTAAGATTCTTCTTATCAGTGATTCAACCAACAGGCAAATTCAAAACTATGTCAAGCAAAAGAAAATCTCCTTCAAGCAAATGATGCTTGTCAACGCAAATTTTCTAAAAAAATACAAACCATTCATGGTATTGGCAACAACTGATGACAAGGAACTTAATCGCAAAATTGTGGAACAGGCCAAGTCCATGCGATGTTATGCATATGCTGCAGATGATCCGGAGGTCAGCGACTTTGCATTTGGTTCTGTTATAAACATAGATGACACTGTCCAAATTGCAGTATCTACAGGGGGCCGAAGTCCTGCCATGGCAAGAAAACTCAAACTTCAGGCAGAAAAGATCTTTAAAAAAGTAATAAAAAAAGAGGACATTTACCATATAAAATTGCAGGATTTTGCAAGAAAGGCCGCAAGGGACAAGATCCATACGTTTCCCGAACGAAAAAAGTTCCTATATGGTGTTATGAATGACAATCATATTAAACAATTAATACGAGATGGAAATCTAAAAAAAGCACAGAAGCGGGTTATGGAAATGCTAGGTGATCTGATATAGCAAGTGATGTTATCAACGCTAGAGTTACTTTTAGAAAGTCACCAATTCACATGCTTGAAAGGTTCACTTTTCCAGATCTGGATTCTGCCTATGAATCCTTTCTAAAACATTCTGGATTGCAGGAATGTGTCATACTGCAAACCTGTAATAGGGTTGAACTTTTTGGTTGTACCAATTCTGCAGATCTTGCCAAAATAAAAAAAACATGGGCATCAGTTGCAGGACTAGAAGAAAATGCGTTCAAGGAAAACCTTGAGATAAGCCAGGGAACTGACGCATATACTCATCTGCTCAAACTCACATCTGGTCTTGACTCTCTTGTAATTGGCGAAGAGCAAATACTTGGTCAAGTAAAAGAATCAATCAGTACAGCAAAGGGACTAAAGGCCTCTGGGGATAATCTCAATACCTTGTTTGACAAGGCAATCAAAATTGGAGCTCGTGTACGACAAGCAACAGGAATCAGCAAGGGAAGCATCTCAATTGGCTCTATGGCAGTAAACCTTGCAGAAGAAAACATTGATGACTTAAAGTCAAAGCATATTTTGCTGATTGGGACTGGGGAGGCAGCAAGTCTTGTTGCAAAATCACTCAAAAAAAGAGAGATTGACTTTCTTGTCACAAGCAGAACATTTGAGCGTTCAAAGGCTTTTGCAGAGACTGCAGGTGGTAAACCAATACAATTTGAGGAAGCCACTGCCAATTTCAAATCGATTGATGTGTTGTTTGTAGCTACTGTTGCACCCTATTTTCTTGTTACGCATGAAAGAGTAAAAGAAGCAATGGAGTCCAGAAAAGATGGAATGCTCATAATGGATCTTTCTAATCCAAGAACTGTTGATGACAAGGTATCAACAATAGATAAAGTCAAGGTTATGAACTTGGATCAAATTGCTGAGATGGTGGAAAAGAACATGAAAAACAGAATGGGCGTAGTATCATCAGCAGAGCATATAATTAATGAAGAATTACCTGTAGTAGAAGCAGCAATGAAAAGACTTGAGGTAGAACCCATTGTAACCAATGTCTTCAAGGAGATAGACCAAGCACGAGTAAAGGAATTGAAAAAGGCACTTTCAATGTTAGGAGAAAAAGATGAACAAAGGATACGAATTATTGATCAACTCACACAAGCAATTGTTGAAGATATCATGTCCATTCCAATGAATAATCTACGAAAGGCCTCAGAACAAGGAGATTCTGAAATCCTAAAAACTGTCACAAGACTCTTTGATTATAAGACAAGAGAGTAACAAATTATATTGCTAAAATAAGGTGTTTTGTGTATAATGTCTTTTCCTAATTTGAGACTACGACGTTTGAGAAAAACTGGTAAAATTAGGGAACTTTTGGAAGAAGTAAGGTTATCACCAAGAGATCTAATCTGTCCAATATTTGTGCAAGAAGATCTAAAATCAAGAATCCAGGGAAGTTCAATGCCTGGCATGGAAAGGCTCCCACTTGCTGATGTGGCAACCGAAGTAAACTCTATTGCCGAATTGAAAATTCCTGCAGTAATGGTATTTGGAATCCCTTCACACAAAGATGAACATGGTACAGCGGCTTTTACTCAAAATGGAATTGTGCAAAAAACAATTTCTGAAATAAAAAAAAATCTTGGAAATGATATTGCAATAATGGCAGATGTATGTCTCTGTCAATACACAAGTTCTGGTCATTGTGGATTGGTCAAGGGAGACAAGATAGATAATGATTCCAGTCTTGAAACTCTTGCAAAAGTTGCAGTAAGCCAAGCCCAAGCAGGAGTTGATGTTGTATCACCTTCTGCAATGATGGATGGACAAGTAAAGGCAATACGACAAGGCCTAGATGATGCAGGATTTCATGATGTTGCAATAATGTCCCACTCTGCAAAACACAGATCTTCATTATACTCTCCATTCAAGGACATGGCCCACTCTGCTCCTCAGTTTGGGGATAGAAAGACCTACCAATTACCGTATACCAATCCCAAAGAGGCAATGAGAGAGGTAGAAACTGACATACAAGAGGGAGTTGACATTGTCATGATAAAACCTGCGCTCGCTTACCTAGATCTGATTTCAATGACTAGAGAGAAATTCAATGTACCGATTGCAGCATACAGTGTCTCAGGAGAATATGCTCTTGTCAAGGCAGCTGCTATGGCTGGATATATAGATGAAAAAGAGGTCACATTGGAAATTCTTACTGCCATAAAACGTGCGGGTGCAGACATGATAGTAACATATTTCTCAAAGGGTGCAGCAAAAACACTCAACGAGCGATGAGAGAAGACCAAACATTTGAGATAACACGTGCGTATGACTTGCTACCACACGTAGTGGGTGCGAGTTGGGCATCAGTCTGGTTTCGCATGAATAGGATAAGAAGACCTACAAAAGAACAATTCAGAGAAAAAGTTGCTGAATATTTCAAAATGCTAGAACCTCTGACAACTGCATATCCTGTAAATGAAAATTTTACAGAGATGCTTGCTTATATCAAGGACAAACATGCTGATGAAATTCGAAGAATTCTAACTGGTAATAATTCTGAGATTGAAAAAAGATACAAACGATATGTAGATTACGGCTAGATCTCTTTTTTCAATTCATCTAGAAACTTTCTCATCATTTTAATTCTCTTTCTTGCCTCAATTTTTCCAGCACTCGTATTCATTGTCTTCTCAAGCAACAAAAGTTTTTTGTAAAAATGATCCAAGGTCCAACTCTTGTCATCTGGTGTACGTTTACTGCAAAATGGATCATTATTATTATAAAATGGCCTTTTTTCTGCACCACCAACTGAGAACGTCCTTGCTATTCCTATAGCACCAAGTGCATCCAATCTATCTGCATCTTGGAGTATCCTTCCTTCTAATGTCTTGGGTATAACGCTTCTTGAAAAACTATGGTCTTTTATTGCATCAGATATGACCTCAATCTCATCTTGGCTGAAATTGTATTTTTTTAAAATCTTTCTTGATTCTTGTGCGCTTTCTACTGAAGAATTTTTTGAGCGAGGATCGGACTTTGGATATGAAACTATGTCATGTAATAGTACTGCAGCTGTTATGATTCTGATGTCTCCTTTTTCCTTTCTTGCAATGATTGTTGCATTTTTGAGCACTCTCATGATGTGTTCAAAATCATGAGCAGAATCATTTTGGCCAATCTTTTTTTTTACATGTTCCCTTAATTTTTTAAACTCCAATTTGGTCTCTGATGTAAATTCATTTTATAAATTGAGGTCTTTGAGTATGTAGTTTGATCCATGTCTTGATAAAAAATTCCCAAAATATGACACAAAAAAGCAAATAATTTCAATCATTTTGATCCTAGGTTCCAGTTATGCAAAGAATGTCTGACAAGTACAATATATTTATAAATTAAAATCACGTACTAATTATGTGAGCACTAGAGCGTGGAAATGTTATAGATGCAACCTGACTTTTACCGACGAATCCCACGCAGCTCTGCATGAAGATCTATCCAGACACAATGTAAGAGAGATCCAAATAGTAAAAGTATAGAAACTAAAACGAAATGATAATTCTTGAGGCTGACTGAACAAAACCATGTCTTACTCTAATGTGTCCAAGATGAATTTTGAGGTCTCAGAAGAACAGAAAGTTTTTCTTGACAAGATAGATCGAGTCTGCAAGTCTATTAGAGATTATGAAACAAGATGTTATCTAGATGAGAAACTAAATGACCGCGTAATTCCAGAATTTGGAGAAATTGGAATGCTTGGATGCCCGATATCAAAAAAATATGGAGGTCTTGGATATGACATCCTGACATATCTTTTTGCAATAGAGAGAATTGGCAGAGAGGGAAACTCGCTTCGCACATTTTTCTCTGCACATGTATCTATTGGCCAAATGGTATTACAAAATTGGGGGACTGAAGAACAAAAAAAGAAGTATCTTACAAACACGACAAATGGCACCAGTATAATGGGTTTTGCGCTAACTGAGCCTGATGCCGGAAGTGATCCTGGAAGAATGACAACAAAATTTGAAGAACGTGGAGACAATTATGTCCTCAACGGAACAAAGCACTGGGTGGGAAATGGAACATTTGCCAAGGTGATCACAACATATGCAAGAGGTCCAGATGGAAAGATCTCTGCATTTATTGTAGATACAAACTCCAAAGGCTTTACTGCTGAGGAAATGAAAAATAAAATGGGATTGCTTACGGTGAAAAATGCCGAGATTACTTTTGAAAACTGTCTTGTTCCAAAACAAAACCTTCTTGGAAAAATTGGAAATGGTCTTAGTGTGGCATTTAGTGCACTGATTGATGGTAGATTGAGCGTGGCAGCAGGGGCTGTAGGTGTGATGAAAGACTGTCTTGATGAATCAATTCGATATTCTCAAAAAAGAGAACAACATGGTTCAGTTCTTGCAAAAAAACAACTCATTCAAGAACATATTGCTACAATGATTGTAAGCATTGAAAGTTCTAGGTGGCTTGTGTATAGGGCAGGTGCTGCAAGACAAAAACTACATGATTATGTCGAAGACCTCAAAGAAAAGGATGCAAATTGGTTGTCTATGCTCAACCGAGAGAACAAAGAATACTCTACCCTACGTAACAGGGCAGACAGACTTGCAGCTATTGCCAAATTGCATGCCACAAATGCAGCCTTTGATTGTGCAAACAGAGCAGTTCAGATATTTGGCTCATATGGGTACCAGAAAACAAGCCGAGTGGCAAGACACTTTCTTGATTCTAGGGCAATTGTAATCTATGAGGGTGCAAACGAAGTGCTCAAACTAAAGATAGCATCGCTTGAAATGGGCGACAAGTATGATGCATACTAGGTTCTCATCAAAACTTTGTGCATGATGTCAAGACCTTCATGAATCTGATCTTTTGTAATTATCAGTGGCGGTATGATTCTCATTGACTTTTGGCCTGCTCCCAAAGTCAACAGGCCATGCTTGAACAATTCTACAAGTTTTTTGTCACGACGTATCGCTGAATCAAACTCTATGCCAACCATTAGACCCAATCCCCTGACATCTACTATTCCTTTCTTTCCAGTCATCTCCATCAAACCGTTTTTGAGTACGCGACCCATCTTTGTTGCATTCTCAAGCAACTTGTCTCGTTTTATTACTTGAATCACTCGCGAACCTACTGCCATGTCTATTCTATTTCCTCCTCCCCATGTGCTTGATAGTACTGATCTCTGACCTGGATCAAATTTTTTGTCAAATGCTGTTGCCCCTATCTGTAGTGCCTTTGCAGTACTCATTATGTCAGGTTTTATACCATAGTGCTCAAAGGCCCACCACTTGCCAGTGTGTCCTATCCCTGACTGGACCTCATCCAAAATGAGAGGAACTCCATATTTTGTCGCAAATTTTCTCAGAGATGAAATGAATTTTTTACTTGCGATATTGTATCCTCCTTCTCCTTGGATTATCTCAGTTAGGATGAATGCAGCCTTGTTTTCTTTTAGGATCTTCTCTGCTGCATCAATCTCTGGATCGTTATCATTTGTACAAAACTTGATTCTCTTTGATGGAAATTCAGGAAAGTTGAATTTGTGAACAGGTCTGCTAAATGTAAAACTTAGAGCCCCCAATGTTCTTCCATGAAATGCACCAGTGCAGGAAATTCCAGGAAGTGGACCCATCTTTCTATAGGCAATTTTTATTGCATTTTCAACTGCTTCTGCACCACTGTTTATGAAAAATGTCTTAAACCCTGATGGTAATATTGTTGAAATATTTTCTGCAAGGTCTGCATGTTCTTGGCAGTAAAAATCCTGCCCTGCTATCTTGTATGTTCCATTTGATGAATATTGAGCAAGTATCTCTATAATATCAGGGTGTGAATAGCCTAAAGGACAGGCACCTATGTTTGATGTAAAATCAAGATACTTGTTACCGTCAATGTCCTCAATGATGCAGTTGTGTCCATGCGAAACAACCAGTGAATACATGAATGTAGAATCATAGGCATGTTTTTTCATGGTGTCAATAACACGTATAGCTTTTGGGCCTGGTATCTTATCTCTGGGTTTCATTTCTTACTGTATCCATAGAAAAATTTTCTAATAAACACTAGTATGGATTGCCATGGGAGAAAATCATCGAGGATATGATGAACCAAACCGTAAGCAAAGGCAGAGAAGGGAGAAAAAGAAGAGAAAAATGCAGAGGGTGGGATTTGAACCCACGAACCCCTAAGGGAAGGGATTTCTTACGAAAGATCTTGAGTCCCTCTCGGTTGACCGGGCTTCGGTACCTCTGCAACGAGAGATCCCTTTACTGAATATATAACTGAAACCGTGTATGTCTTGATTTTTGAATATCTACTGCTCACTAACGATTTTTTCTGACATTGCAGGCATGGTGTAGAAAAACTCATCTTCAAAACCATAGTCCTGCTTTCCAGTCTTTCTTAACGCTTCAAAGTATCGCATGCAGTTTGTGTAAAAGTCATTTGACTTTGGTTGATTGTCTATTTGCATGTCTACTGATTAAAAAAATTGGGTTTGTACACCAATGTAAGAAACTTTAGACATTATTATTGTCTTTTTTTTATTAGTTGTGCTCTGAGTCTGAAAGACCCTGAACAAAGCTTACGTGGTTTGAGGCACCCATTCCTTCTATAATGTCTTCAATTCTTCCATCCAATCCAATGAGATATGTCATTCTCTTTGTATATGTCCCAAGGATTCCTCGTGCATGGTAAAGCGCTGCTACCTTTTTGTTTGGATCTGAAAGCATTTTGAAGGGAAGATTGTATTTTTGGCAAAAATTTGCATGTGATTCTATTGAATCTTGGTTTATTCCAATGACTTCATACTTGGATGATATCTTTGGATATTGACTCTTGATTCCAGTTGCCTCTGCAGTGCAACCTGGAGTGTTGTCTTTTACATAGAAGAATAGAATTATCTTTTTCTTTCCAAGATGAGATGAGAGTTTTACCTTTTCATCTGTATTTGACTCTAGTTCAAAGTCTGGTGCAAGGTCACCTATTTTCATATTATGTCTCTAAAATTACTAGATGTAAATGTGAAAATTCTTTATTGTGCAGTTTCTTGAATTCCAAGCCATGCATAACCTTTCTGTTCTAGTTCATCAGCAAGCTCTTTTGGACCTTCTTTGATCATTTTTCCTTGTGCCATTACATGAACATAATCAAGCTTGTCAAGGAACTTGAGAATTCTTGCATAGTGCGTGATTACAATCACTGTTGCATCCTTTCTTGATACTGCACTAATTGCTTTTGCTACAGCTTGTACTGCGTCAATGTCTAAACCCGAGTCTGGTTCGTCAAGAATTGAAATTCTTGGTTGAAGTACTGCCATCTGTAAAACCTCTGATCTTTTCTTTTCTCCTCCAGAGAACCCCTCATTTAGATATCTTGACAGAAAGTCATGCTTTAATCCAACTTCGTCAAGATTCTTTTTTAAATAATTTTGGAACTCTCTTACTGTGAGGAAAACTTCTCTTTTTTCATCTGCAAGTGATTTGCTTAATGCGTTGTATGCAGTTCTAAGAAAATGAGAATAGCCTACACCTGCAACCTCTGTTGGATATTGGAATGCTAGAAACAGTCCCTTCTTTGCTCTTTCATCAGGTGAAAGACCAAGAATGCTTTCTCCGTCTAGTAAAATATCTCCTTTTGTAACTTCGTATTTTGGATGACCTAAAATTGTATATGATAATGTGCTTTTACCGGATCCGTTTGGACCCATGATTGCATGAACTTCTCCTGGCCCTGTCTTGAGATTTACTCCTTTGAGAATTTCTTTGCCGTCTCTTTGTACATGCAGGTCTTTAATCTCAAGTATTGCCATTAAGAATCATGGTTGCTTTTGGGTATATAATCTAACAAAAAATTAGCTCTGTCTAACTGATCTAGTCTTCAAGTTCCTTGTCTACTTTGTCTTTTAGTGCCTTGTACTTGCTAAATCTCTTGTTCCAATGCGAAAAGAAGCGGTACTCCTTTATTGCAATGAATAGCAATATTGCAGCAAACACTATTGAAATTATGATGAATATTCGCAGACCGAAAAATATGGGCCCTATATGAGACCTGTCTCCTCCAGGCGCTGGTATCATTGGTAATTCCCTGATTACTGTACCATTTTGATCTACAACCTGAAGATGTGTTCCGGCAATGCGGTGCATATCTGCAAAGTTGTATCCGCTTGGTTCCAAGTGCCTTATGTTATAATCTGGATGTTCAAGTAAAACTCCTCCAAGTATTAGTGCAATTGGTCCAAAAAATAATGCACTCGTGATAAAAATCAGAAACAAGCGTCGTGAACTGTTAGTGTGGGATAGGAGTTCATCTAAAATTTTCAGAATATTTTCAGATTCTTTTTTCTCATCTTTGTCATCTGTGGGTCCGTTCTTTTCTGATGGGTTATTCTCTGGCTCTGACATTTACTAAGAACACTCCTGTTGCATTAAAAATGCTTCGCTAACTTTGTTCTTGATCACGTTTTTCACTCCTAGGAAATATATCTTCATATGGTTCTAAAATCATTTTACAAAATTCTCGTCCTTTCTGTGTCACTGCGTATTTTATTATCTTCTTGTTTCCCCATGCCTGCTCTGTTCTGTTTATGAAACCTTTTCTCTCTAAACTCTCTAGAATGTCTTTATGCTTCATTAAATTCAAACCGCAATAACTGAGAAGTGATGTTTGATTGAGTTCGCCGTGTTCTGTTAATTTTAATATGATGTCTTTTCTGATGTAGACTCGGTCTCTGTATTCATGCGACAAGATTATTGTTCTGCCGTGCAAATTATGTATTAAGCTTTTTACTTCAAATTTCTCAGAAGATTGAAACTGACATTCATACTACTTTTACCTTTCAGTAACAATGTTCACTGACATAGTTTAGCAATTTTTTATTAAATAACTGGTGTACTGATGAATAATGAACGCAAAAAACTTCACCACGAACCAAAAGGTGCTTGCCATCATAATTGGTGTGGCAATCATTGCTACAGCAGGAGTGTCAGTAGCATCTGCACAAGTTCAAGGAACACAAAGTCAGCAACCTCCAACAATACAAGGTTCCATCAATCTTCAGCAGACAATAATGTCTAACGTACAGACAAAATTCTCTACAGCATCTGATACTGCTGCATCAGCAGTAACCAATGGAAAAACAATAGGTGGAAGCCTGACTGTTGTACAAGGATTTGTTGTATACAGTTTCAAGGTCATTGATGACAAGAACATGGTATATTCCGTGATTGTCGATCCAGCCAATGGCACAGTACTGTATACCTCTCCAGGACATTCCTTCCAGTTGGGAGGATTTGGAATGGGCAGTTTTGCAATGGGCGGCCAACATGGGACGATGAAACATCGATTCCATATAGGTGGTAATCCTCAAAACTCATCTCCATCTGCACCTGGAAGCACAACTCCGTCCAGTGGATCATTATCCTGATCCAAAACTTTTCTTCCTTTTTGTTTAATCCTTCTCAAAAAAGAAAAACACTTACTCAACTAACAATGTTCTTTAACAATGTTAGATAATCGTTTTATTCAAACTAATTGGTAAAAAAATATGCATATTGAATTGGAGCCAACTTATATTTCTAAATCCAAAAAATATTCGCAAGAAATACTGGAATCTGTCTGTGATGAAATTCTCACTTTAGATCCTAACATCAGATTTGCTGGAATCATAAGCAATAAAGGTAAATTGCTTACTGGAAATAAAAAGAAAGGAATACGATCTTTTGTAGATCCAAGAAATGAGGAAATACTACTCATGGAGACTGCATTGGGGATAAGAATGCGTAAGGAACATGATTCACAGTTGGGGTCTGTGAATTTTACTATTTCATATGGTGATAAACTAGTATCCATGAATTTTCCACTAGAAGACGAAATCCTATGTGTTTCTGCTGAAAAAAATATTGATCTTGCTACAATGCCATTTCTAATACTATCTGTTTTGAAGACAAATCTAAATAAAAAAGAAGATGATTAGATGAAAAAATCAACTAGGTTATCTATTGTAATAGTTACAGTGCTCATGTCTCTAAGTGGAATTATCTATCTAATTTCATCATATGCTGAATCCTTTGATGCAGGCAGTTCTGATGTTGGTTCCCAAATCCAAACAATGTTTTTTGCAACTGCAGGTATAGTGTATATTCCCTTGGGGATATGGATGTTAAAAAACAGGCTTCACAGTAGAGCCCCTTATGTGATATCTATAATTTTGTCTGTCTTTTTAATAGGACTTTACATTGCATCAAGAAATATCAATCTTCCAGTAGTTGGTATTCAGACTGATGTTGGTACAATTGATATAGTTACTAAAGTCGTCCAAATGGGAATAATTGCATTTTCTGCCATATTGTTAAGGGATCTTAAAAAAGAGCAGATACTACCTGACTCATCACTATTTGATAAAAAGAAAAATTGGGGCAAAGAATTTGTTTGATAAAAAAAGAGATTTCAAATGTAAGGAATGTGGTATGGTGTTTGACAACGCTGTGAGGTTGGATATACATTTCAAGGCTGCGCATCCTGCAAAACACGATGGATTCAGGCAGAAATGGTATTGGGAAAATTAATGTGATGCGCTACAAACTTTTTTGGCAAAAACCATGTCTTAATCAAAATTTATAGAATATGACTCAAATTTTTTAGCGCAGGATTATGTATGATGCAAATTAGACTAGAGCCAAGAGATGTTGCAAGGTTAATCTCACTTGGAAATAATGTGTGTAGACGATGCACTGTGAAATTGATTGAGGGGGATATTGTAGTGCGAATTGGCGCAAGACCTCCCAAATATTACCACAAAGACTGCTTCAAAGTCTATTGAATATGTATGATACAAAATGCAACCTGTCTTTGGTCCTAGTTTCTACTTTCTTGAGTAGAAAATTATTACTGACTTCACTAACAATGTTCCTTAACAAGGTTTGATAAGCATTTTATTCTAAAAATAAAGAAGAGAATCATGACTTTCCTTCTAAACCTATGTAGGTCACATGGTGATCTTTTTTATGATTATGAAATTGAAATAGATGAATTCTAAAAAGGGATCGATTTTGAAAAACATGACAAAAGACTTGGTAGTTGAAAAAAACACACAAAATGAAATTGTAGATAATAGATCCTTTGCCCTAAGAGTGGAGAATCTTTCTAAAATTTATGATTCTGCTGCAGGGCGGGTTGTCGCATTGGATAACGTAAGCTTTTCTATCAAAAAGGGTGAATTTGTATCAGTTGTAGGACCATCTGGCAGTGGAAAATCCACAGTTCTAAATATGGTTGGTGCACTTGATAGGCCAACAAGCGGAAAAATCTACATCGATGGAATAGACATATTTTCTCTTAATGATTCTGAAATTGCTACCCTGAGAAATAGGCGTATTGGATTTATCTTCCAGTCGTTTAATCTAATTAATAGAACTTCTGTCCACAAAAATGTAAAACTGCCTGGAATAATTGCTGGTATGTCAAGTGATGATGCAAATTTACGTGCAATGAAGATCTTGGAAGCACTTGATATTGCTGACAAGAAAAATCAAAAACCAATAAACCTTAGTGGTGGACAACAACAAAGAGTTGCAATAGCTCGCTCCTTGATAAACAACCCTTCTATAATTTTGGCTGATGAACCTACTGGTAACTTGGATACCAAAACCGGTGAAGATGTCTTTGACATGTTAAAAATGCTTTCACATAAATTCAAACGTACAATAATTATGGTAACACACAATCCAGAACTTGCCGAGTCTACAGATAGATCCATATTACTAAGAGATGGGAGGATAGAAAAAGATGTCTTCAACTAGAGTTTTTGTTAAAAGATTTTTTGGAAAAAGAATGGTGCCAAAAATTGTAATTCCAATTTTAATTGTAATGCTTTTTGCGCCTTCTGCAATTACTTCTCTTGATGCATATGGACAGGTGCAGACACAGGATTGTTTTGCACCTCTTACCACCATACTAGATGCTACTTATGCGGGTCCTGTAGTTGTTGATTCGTATTGGGTAGATCAAGGAACATCTTCTGCCACGGATGTTACAAGTAATCCTGTCAAAAAGGAGATAGGTCCGGGAGAAGGGCCATCTGTTTTTGCAGTAGTGTTTAACAATAGAAATTCAGCCTTTCCAATAACTTCGGTAACTGCATTTCTTAACCTTCCATCAGGATTTGAACCCACTGGTGAAAGTAAGAACCCACAATTACTCCAAAAATATAATCAGGCAACAAGAGTTGCAAATAATCCTGCTGTGGGAAACTATTATGGGCAAGTCCCAGCTGGCGCGTCATTTACAATGTATTTTAACATAAATGTATTACCAACAGCCAAAGTGGGTACTTTTACTACAACTGTTGTGGCAAATTATGTCCAGGTTGGAGTAGTTGGACAACAATGTACTTCTGCATTACTCAATGTGCCATTTGTTCTTCCAGGAAAGGTGGTGTTGGATGCATCCACCATAACCTCTGATCTTGCTCCTCAAAGTAAAAATCCTATCTCAATAGCAATTGAAAACAAGGGTTCTGCTGATGCAACAGGAGTGGTAGCAACAATCGTAAACCTTGGTAATTCTAAAGGCAGTACAGGAAGCAACAGTGGAGGGTCTGTTGTATTACAATCATCAACTACTCAGATTGTCAACCTGGGGCCTAACACTTTCAACCTGGGTACAATACCTGCAAAATCAAAAGCAGTGATAAGCACCATAGTTTATCCCAGTACTGCTGCAAGTGGCTCCACCCAAGAAGTGCAGCTTCAGATAAATTATCAAAATGCTTGGGGTAAACTCTCAACTACTACAATTAGTACAGGGCTTGTTATTGCACCAAACCCACCACAATCTCTTAACTTGTCATATCTTGGAAATACCACAACTCCTGTGATTACTGCCGCAACACTGGATGATCTGAACTTTGCTGTTCAAAACAATAGCACTAATCCTATGTCAAACATTCTGATCTCACTTGTACCGCAATCAACCTCTGTATCAGTTGTTGGTCCATCCACTTGGACAATACAAAACATGGAACCGGGAGATAGGCAAGTGTTGACAACCAAGGTGTATGCAGCAAATACTTTGATCAATACTCCTGCTTCTTTTACATTGACTGCAAATTATGTCTCAAAAGGACAATCGCAAACAAACTCTCTTACCTTGGGAACTTTTGTAGTTGGTGATATCAAGCTTCAAATCTATGATCTATCTATAAGCTCACTAGGTGGTACTCCCAATATTGCAGGTAATTTGCTTAATCAGGGTAGTACAACTGGATTGTATACCACAATACAGCTTGCGCCTTCCCAACTATTGGATGCAATGAGAACTGCAAGACTTGCAAATTCAACAAATAATCAAAATGCCCAATTATCCTCACAATCTGACCAAGGTTCATCAGGGCAAGGATTTAGTGGCCAAGGTCGTGGAGGCCAAGGATTTGGTGGCCAAGCTAGTGGTCAGGGATTTAGTGGACAAAGTCGTGGTGGCCAAGGATTTAGTGGACAAGGTGGCGGACAGAGAGGCTCTACACAACAATTCATAGGAGATCTCTCGCCTGATTCCCCAATTCCAATTAGTATACCACTTAGAGGACTTAATTCACTATCGCCTGGAATGTATCAGGTTGCATTCAAAGTCACATATGCAGATGATCTAAAGAACTTTCATACTGTAATCCTAAATAGCACAGTGGGTGTTTCTGGTAGAAGTTCACAACCTAGCAATACTGCGAATCAACAAACATCAATCTTTGATCAGATTCCTCTTCCTGTGATCATTGGGTCTGCAATTGCAATAGCTGCATTGATTGCATTCTTGATAAAAAAGAAAAAATCCAAAAATAAAAAGTTAAAGTTGTTGACACAGGGAGACACTGATATAGTCTCAATATTTGACGGTACAAAAAAGAAGGAAAATGAATCCTAAGGATATTTTTTTACTATCGTTTGAGGCACTGGTTGACAGAAAAGTTAGGACACTTCTTACGATTCTAATGGTTGTACTTGGAAGCAGTCTAGTTGTCATATTGAATGGCCTAAGTGCAGGTCAGGCTGCATTTTTGGAAAAACAATTCAATACTTTGGCGGCTAATGTTATCTTTGTAAGCAGCGGACAACGTGGATTTCGAGATACATCTGCAAGCAACGCCTTGATAATTAATACTGTTGTTATAGGGAAAATGAAGTCTCTTCCGCTGATATCCGATGTCATACCAGAATATACTGGCTCAGTATCATTAGATTCTCAAGGAAACACTCAGAGAGCATCTGTTACTTCCCTTGATCCAACAAAATTGACTGTAGAATTACCTAATCTTGAATATGTTGATGGTTCTACTGTGAAACCCAACGATCGGTCTTCTGCAATTTTGGGTGATACGATAGTAAATCCACCTGGTGCAGCTAATGCTTTTGTTACACTTGGCCAGACAATTAAGGCAACAGCTACATATGCAGATGCAAGTGGAAAGACAATAACCGTAACAAAGAATTTTGTAGTTTCAGGAATTCTAAAACCATCTGGTAATACTATGGTCGATCGTTCAGTGATTATTAACCTAGATGCAGGCAATGAATTACTGCACAAGCTAAACAAGTATGATGCTGTAATAGTTGCTGCAACGACTCCTGATGATGTTGATACAGTACAACAGGAACTTACATCACAATTTGGAAAAACTCTTGGAGCAACAACCCCTAAAGCAATTATGGCAGTAAGACAACAAGCTGCAAGTGGAAATGCTGCTTTTATTCTGATGGTTGGAATTATTGCGCTTGTTGTAGGAGCAGTTGGTATTGTCACTACTTTATACAATTCAGTTACAGAGCGAATTAGGGAAATAGGTACAATGAAAGCAATTGGCGCACAAAATACTACTATCCTTGCACTCTTTCTGGTAGAAGCTGGCTTGATCGGAGTACTGGGAGCTTCATTAGGACTGATCATAGGTATTGGTGGAGGTTATATCATGAGTATTGTCACAACTACTACTATTGGGGGAGGTGGCCCATCTGTACACATACCTCCAATCTTTGTTCCTATGGATTTGCTTAAGGTTTGGATGCTTTCTCTAACACTAAGTGTTATAGCTGGAATGTACCCTGCATGGAAGGCATCAAAACTATCTCCAATGGTTGCATTAAGAAGAGAATGAATTTTACTTCGATCAATAAAATATGTTAATTGCAAAAAATCTTTTGAATTTTCTTAATTGACTTATAATGCCCCTTGATGATATCCTGAGAGGTATAGATTTGGAACCGCTTGAATTTTGTGATGTTTGTTTTCAGAGGGGAAAACCCAATCTTTGCGAAACCTACAAGAATACGTTTACCAAAATCACTCAATTACAATTCTCTCAAAAATCTAGGCTGGACAAGATTCTCAACAGGCTTGAGATAAGGCCGCGTTCAGTTGATAAACGTTGGACATTAATTGTTGATTCTGAAAAACGAAAAGAATTTCTTGATTCTTTGTGGGGCGTCAATGTCACAGTACACACGCTAGAGGATCATGTCAAGGTCATAACCAGACTCTACAAGCCAGAAGTGAGAAAATTGGGAGACCGGGAGCAAGTTGAGCTACCAAGCAAAGAATCATGGGAAGAGTTTGATCCAAAATCAAGAGACTGGGTGCCTCTAAAAGTTGATACAAAAAAAGAAAAGTTCTATGCCAAAGTGAATCTGGGAAATGTACTCAAGTGCTCAAGTTTTGAAGGTACGGTATATTTTCGCACTTACCTAAACACTGATACTCCGATGCTTGCTCCTATGGAAAAACGTGCAGTGTACAATATTGTATCTACTATTGCTGAACCAATAACAGCTACTTGGAAATCTGATAGTGAGAACAAACATGGCTTTATTGGATATGACCAGTTGCCAAACCTTCCTGATGAGATTTTTAACGTCTTGCGAAGACTGGCAACTACCGACAAGAGAATCCCTGAAACCATGATATTTGAAAACGATGATTTTGAATTGGTAAAGACAGTGTTGGGCTGTATCAAGATTGATCTGACAAAATCTTCTGAGGCAGTAACTGCTCTCTTGGATAAAAAATCTGATACTCCAATATCTATTGAAACAATACCGAAAGAACGTTTGCAGGTCATGCTGGATATTATTAAGGAAATGGGTGGTAAAATCGAGACTGAAAAAGACAGTCTTACTATATCAGGCACACGTGGATTGGTAAAGATAACATTTGTAGACAATGACAAGAGCACTCAAGATGGCAGTATGGTAAGAATTTCTATATCTGCACTTGAAGACCCACCAAGATTTGCAGAGATATTGTTTATGATAAAAAAACGCCTAGGTCTTCTTGATCTGCCACTTGAGAACACGCTGAGTCAACACTGGCCAATTATTTCAGATAATGATTTACAATATGTAGTCCAGACTGCAATCTCTTGGTGGTCAAATAATCCTGTGTTGGCTACGAAAATAATTGGAGATGGAGAAAAATTTACCAAAGTAAAAGAATGGAATAATAAAATCAAAGAAGGCAAAATTCGTTCTACTCTTGATACTATCACTCTTGGAAAGATAATAAAACAAAAGGAATCAAATCAAATCATAAAATGATTTGAATTACGTATTGTATCAAATCCGAAATAGTTGTCGTATCTTATTGACATGAAAAAAGGTGTGATTGGTGACTAAAATGTAGCTATTGAGTATTTTGGGGTTTTTCAATGGTATGTTGTATTTTTGTTTTTAATTACTGATGACCTATACGCTGAAGAAAAATGTCAATTCTTTTCTGTAGGTCATTGTGTATTTCTTGCACTGTTCTGTTTCCATTTATGGGTATCAAACCATATTTTTTTTGCATTGCATGAAACTCTTGCGAAATCCTTTTTTGATAAATAAGAAATGACTCGTACATGTCTTCTGATAGACCAATGTCTGCACCTGATTCATAATGGTCTAATGTAGAATTTTTCTGGAATACCCTATGTATGAGAACAGATGGTTCTACGTCCAAATAAAATACAATGTCTGGTTTTATGGCAAACCCATACAAATTGTGACACCATGTTCTGTCTAGGCCTCTAACCAGATTTCTTGCTATGAGTGTGTAGATGTATCTGTCTGCAAGTACGATATATCCTGCCTGTAATGCAGGTATTATCTTGTATTCGAATTGATCTGCAAAATCTGCAGCATAGTACAGTGCTAGAGTTTTTCTTCCCAGGTTATAGTCTCTTTTTGCTTCCAATATTCCTCTGCCTACAAGTTCTGATCTTTTAAGACCCGTATTGAGTACGGCGTGACCATCTGCCTCTAATCTTGTCGTAATCTCTTGGATCTGTGTACTACGTCCAGATGCATCTGGGCCTTCTATTACAATGAGTCTTCCCTTGATTTCTATGTCTTGCAGGTTCTTTATGCCCTGGCCATAGAACTCTACCGTTTTTTTTCCAAGATCTTTGTATTTTGTTCGTGCCATTTTCTATCTCCTGATCCTTGTTTTGCTTGTCTGGTGATCTAACAAAGGCATGATCTTTTTTCTTACGATATTTTGCTGCTCTTCAATATTCATCGTTCCATCTATTATTGTAAATCCTTCACTTTCCGCAAGCGAATCATACTGCTCTATTATTCTTCCCTGAAAAATCCTATAGCTTTCATACTGATCATTACTCAAATTCATGTCCATTCCAGCTTCGTAATATTTCAGCTTGGGTCTGCCTATCAGAATTCTGTCAACTGCAATGTCAACTGGAACTTTAAAGTAAAATGCAACATCTGGCTTTATTGCAAAATCATACACCTTCTTGACCCATTCTGGATTACAACCTCTGACAATGTCTCTTGCAAAAGCTGTATACACATATCTGTCTGCTAGAACAAAATGACCTGCTCTCAGTAAAGGAGAAATGTTCCTTTCATATCTATCTGCAAAATCTGTAGCGTGTAACAAGCTAAAGGTGGTTGGAGTAAGCAATCCCTTCTTTTTCCCCTTGGATGTAATCTCCTTTACCATCTCTGAAGAATTCCATTCGGACTTGAAAACACTGATACCTTTGTATGCAAGCCATTTTTCTAAAAGGTGAATCTGAGTTGATTTTCCAGAGCCATCTATGCCTTCTACAATGATGAGCTTGCCTCTAGATTCATTCTTCATGCTTGAATCACTGCGGTTTGAGGCAATTTTAGGTTTTATAGTTGTCATATTCTTTCACTTGATATTAATTCTGTAGAATTGGTATCAAGTAATGACTGTAATCTATATAGTGATTGTATCTCTATGAAACATAATAAGTCATGGTCGATTTTTACATATCTGACTATTTCAAATCTGATTGATGATGAGTGGAATCATGTTTTCTCTAACTCATAAATAACTGAAAAATTGATGATTGGTCAATGGATTTGTTAATACTGAGACACGGCGAAGCAGGAAGGCACTCTTTGTCACCTGGTGATTCCAAAAGATCACTTACCTCAGAAGGAAAACAAGAGATTACTGATCTATCAAATGGTCTAAAATCTCTGGAAATAAAACTAGATCATGTATTTACTAGTCCTCTTCTACGAGCCAAACAAACAGCTGAGATTGTGGCAAAATCTCTAAAATACAAAGGCCGAATTGAAGAGATTGATTCTCTAAAGCCAGAAGGTAGCAGACTAGAGTTTTACACGA
>JAGWGU010000063.1 GCA_028867275.1 Nitrososphaerota archaeon | reverse complement strand
TGCCACCTAAAGGCAACAATTAAAATCTATGCGGTTTTCAAATTCTGTAATGGGCTGGTAGTTCAGCGGTAGAATACTCGCCTTGCACGCGAGGGGTCAGGGGTTCAAATCCCCTCCAGTCCACTCCTACTGTTAGTTCAAACAGATCGCCTTCCGTCCGTTTTTCTCTATCACTGTCTCTATCTTTTGGTAATGCCGCAACAAATCAAACAAAACTCGATGCCACTGTGGTACAAGATGCCTCTAGATGAGACAATAAAAATAATAAAATTAGTAATTGGAACTACATCATAATTTTATGCATATTGTTTATTTTATTGCAGGTAGTATCTGTTCTTTTTTCAAGTCTTGTACAAGTCTTACAGATATTGCTATGATTCCTACCTGTATGACTTTTGTGACAATATCTACTATTCCTATATCTTCCTGAACTCCCACTACTGGAAGATTGATGGTTCTTGAGGCAACATATAGCACAAGAAGAAATATTGAAACAAGAATAGAAATTACATATGGTCCTCTACTGTGAAGCCTATTTCTTAACATCCATATCCCTAGCGGAATGTATACTATTCCAGCTGTTGCAAAAAACATTGTCTGTATCTGAGAACCAGGATCATTTCCTTCCAGTAACTGGGTATAGGATGTTACAAAGTAAATTATTCCACATATAGACATGAGAGAAGATACTATCAGTATTGATCTTTTTGTGGTTTTATTCAATGGGGATATTTAGTATCAACCCATTTAATGTCTACTTACCGTTTTCACCAATGGGAATGGAAACGATATTTTTATGAGCTTAGAAAAACTTAGATGAATGATTGATAAATAATTACATTCTTCTTGCAGCTCACATAGTAGTAGGCTTTATCTTGGTATTTTATGCTGCAAAGGCCTACAAAAAAACAAAGTACCCTCCAATGCTTCTTCTTGTAATTGGTTTCTCATTGCTGGTATTGGGGGAGACAATTATTGATGATGCATTTTCATTTCTACATAACGAAAATCTGCAGCAGATAATAGAAGAATGCTTTGAGATTGCGGGTTTCATAGTTCTGATCTTGGCTGTAAAAAAGAGCTGAAATGGAAAACCAAGATGATGATATTATATCAGTACTTGCAGACAAGTATGGACGAGAGATAATTTCGCTCTTGACCACAAATGAGCTTTCTGCACAACAAATGTCTACACAGCTTGATATTCCTGTCTCAACCACCTATAGAAAGATAAAATCCCTGGAGGACCTCAATCTCATAAAAAAGACCAAAGTGATACGAACGCAGGAAGGTCTCAATGAAAGCTATTACAAAAGTTTGGTCTCTGAGATCAACATCAAATTCAAAGACGGCAAAATTTCATACCATATAGAGAGAGTGAAGATGGACGACAAGATAATACGATTATGGCACAAGTTTTCTGAGAAATAAAAAATTGGTTGATGCTGACAAAATTATTATGACTTAGACTCGTTGAATTTTTCGTCTTGCTCATATCCTTGTTCTAACTCTGCTTGATGAAGTTCCTCTTTTGCTTGCTCGTGTTCTAATTCTAGCTTTTCTTCTGTTTTCTCATCTACTTTCTTTTTTGATTTTTTGTTCCTCATGATGTCACATCTACATTCCTTTAATATTAGAACAGTATTCGATTATCAGAAACGATAATTAATCATCATGTATTCTGACAAAAACTCATTATCATGTTTGATAATCAGGTTTTCTCTTTAATTATTGATGATAAATATTATTTCACATGTCGCATGCTGCAGAAACAATCTATGATGGTTTTCTTTCAAATGTTGAAAAAGCATTAGGGAAAATAGACATTGAACTTGGTTTACAGATAATGCTTCTTGAACGAAAGATGCATGATGCATATCCTATGGTAGAATTAGAGATCCATTACAAAGATGGTGTTGATACTGCTTCAAAAGTATCATCCGTGAGAGACAAGTATGGATTTCTGGTTGCAGGTCATGATAAACACGAGGTCCTTGCTAGGGGAAACATGAACATAGATATGATTCAAGAGATTGCACAGGATCCACAGATTGAAAAATTGACAGGTTCTGCTTCTGTAGCATCGTATTAAAACAAAGCCATAGTTCACTAATGTATAAACAAATTAGAGGAAGTACTATACTCAAATCTGATGGTAGATCTATCACATTTAAGTCAAAACTATTTGTATGTGAGTAGAAGCTAGCAATAAGCTGGCCACATATTTAGCAAAAAAGATCTCAGAAAAGATTTGCTCTGGTATCTATACTGGACAAATTTATCATATAGTGCTGGAGGTACTTGCAATTGATGATCAAAACATATGACGCAGATGTAGATTGAAGGACTTTATCTTGCAAAACGGATCATCAGGAACTAAAATCATGACTAAAACATGATTTTGAAATTATGCCTGTATGCACTGCACGGCAATGTAGTCCTACTCATTATATCAAATTGTAAAATACATGCATACATGCAAGTATTACTACACGGCAAACCCGTACAAGAAGAGACAACCAAAGATGCTCTGCTTGAAATCATGGCAGACAAGTATTCTCGTGCAATCCTGGAATCTACTATGGATGTATCAAAATCTGCTCTTGAATTGAGCAATGATTGTGGCATACCAATTAGTACTGCATATCGAAGGGTACAGCAATTATACACTCACAAGCTTCTGGGAATATCTGGTTCCATCAACGATGATGGTAAAAAGTACTTTTTGTACAAATCCAAGATCAAGTCTATTGTTACCTGTTTTAACAATGGTACGCTTGATATTGAAATAGTTCCTAATTCTACTATTCCGAATTAGGAATTATTCCAATTTTTGATATGCCCACCAACATTGAGAATCATAAGGGCGTTTTAAATTTGTGAACGAGAACAAACTATGATGATGAAACATGTGCTCTATACTACACCTGTGATAACATTAAATCCTGAAAGTAGTATTAACGATGCATTATTTCTCATGAAAAAAAATGACATAAAACGACTTGTCATTGTTAATGATGATATCCCAGTTGGTATAGTAACTGAACGCGATATAGGCAGATTTCTCCAAAATGACAAGACGGCAAGAATGTTGGATCAAATACATCTAAACGAAATAATGAGTAGGAATCTCTTTACAATGTCAGAAGATCAGGACGAGTTTCTAGTGCAATGTGCAATACGCATGGATACATTCCAGATTGGTTCTATTGTTATTGTAGATGATGAAAAGCTAGTGGGAATTGTTACAAAATCAGATCTAACAAAAAGCTTCTCTAATTCATTTGCAGGTGCTTACAAAGTTCAGGACTATATGAACACTAAAATGATAACTTGCCGCAAGTCTGATTCACTGTTATTTGCTCTTACCATGCTTAATAGAAATAAGATTGCAAGACTCGTTGTCACTGATAATGATGGACGACCTGTTGGCATAATCAGTTATGATACCTTTTTGAGAAATAGTGAATATTTCAAACTTGGGAAACAAAATACTAGAGACTATCTGTTGCCAAAAACTTCTGCAAAAGAATTACTAGTAAGTGATCTGATTGGAAATGAACTTCTTACAATAGAGTCTAGCGATGATCTTGCCAAGGCTGCAAGATTGATGGTTGATTACAAAATAAGTGGTATTCCAGTAGTTGATGAAAATGGCAGCTTGGAAGGAGTAATCAGTGCAACTGATGTTGTACGTGCATATCATGAAGTAAAAGTTCATGCCATATTGCAAAAAAATGATCCTCATTTTACATGAGGTAGAAATTGGAAAAACTCTTGTTCTCCATGATATCTGTTACTAGTATGGAGCGAGTCTATGTTTTGTTATGCTGGACCTGTTTGGGAACATAAAATTCTCAAAAATGATTATCATTGTTAAAAATTTAGATAGTCCTCTTATCTTATGGAATTATAGAAACACCATTGAAATTAAAGAACTATGCTATTGACCAGATAATAAAGAGGGCCATAACCACTTCTCCCAAGACAACACTTCTTGATGCGAGATCTATGTTACTACGACATAGGATAAGTAGACTTGTTGTAACTGAAGATGAAAAACCTGTTGGAATTATAACTGAAAAAGATCTGGTCAAAGCCATATATCGAATAGACAACAAAACAATTGAGAATATACGCGTGTCAGAAATAATGACAAAACGACTAGTGACTGTAACAGAAGATGCCACACTATACGATTGTGCAAGAATGATGTTAGATCATAAAATAAGCTCAGTACTAATCTTGCAAAAAGATGGTAGTCTATATGGTATAATTACAAAAACAGATCTGATCTCAGTATTTCTCACTCAAGCAGCAGAACCTCTCAGGGTATCAAAAATAATGACACAGCCAGTAATTACAGTCAAACCCGCTGATTCACTTTTGTATGTTGAAAGTGTGCTGATGAAAAACAGAATATCCCGAGTAGTTGTAAGCAGAAATAGAAAGTCTGTTGGAATCATTACACATCGTGATTTCATACCTGCAAAGATTCCCTTATGGTTGAGACAATTTGGAGATCCAAAAGAAATTGAGAAATATAGAATGGCTAAAAACCCAAATGAGTTCAAATCAAATCAACTGAGTTATCTTGTTGCCTTTATTGCTGCAGACATCATGACTTCAAATCCAGTCACTATTGATGTAACAGAAGATGTGTCTGAAGCGTCTCTTCTTATGATACGACATGGAATAAGCGGTCTTCCAGTTGTAAAGAACTCGCTTCTTGTGGGTATAATAACCAAAACTGATATAGTAAAAGCTATATCTCTTGGCAGTTAACCTAGTTTCCAAGTTCTTCAATTGTAATATGTTAATGAATACCTGTCTGAGTTCCTGTTTGCTAGTTTTCTTTCGAAATTGGATGTATAACAATGATTGTCATAGTTGATAATCCCGTTGTCTATTTTTAAGTAAGAACTACAAGTAAACTGTATGACTGAATTAGTTCAGAACATAATGAAACATCAGGTAATTACAGTAGACTCTTCAGTTACAATAAAGGATGCTGCAAAGATGATGGAGGATGTAGGTGTTGGATGTGTTGTTGTTATGGACCAGAATATTGCAGTTGGAATACTGACTGAGAGAGATTTTGTAAGAAAAATAGTAGCTCATGAAAAACCCCTCTCTACACCTGTAAAAGAAGTAATGTCATCGCCTCTGATTGTAATTAATCCAGATGAATCAGTGTGGGAATTGGCTGAGATTATGAAATTGAGGAGAATTCACAAGGTACCTGTAGTACGTGAAAATAAACTGGTTGGAATTGTAACAACAACTGATCTCACAAAAATATGCAGTGCTGGATCTGATTCTGAAATGCGAAGAGTTGCTGATCAGATCCTTTTGCGCATGAAACATTGATTATATTTTTAGTTTTAATCTCAACCTTGTGAACCAATATTATTTTCTACTAAAATTACTGCAATTTTATTTTCTTAATCTGTAGAATATGTAGATGAGAATAAACGGTATTGTTCCAAGCATAAATGAAACAGTAATGTTTTCTACCAAAGCTCTAGTTGCAAGTTGTAAACCTAAGAATAGTGTAATCATTGCAGGAATCAAGCCAAATAATGTGAATCTGTGACTCCTTTCTTTGAATTTGTCAAAGTCAATATATGGATATTCCAAGTGATGATAAATTACTGGCATTATGAAGAGTACGGCGGATATTGTGATGGAAAATAAAGATATCAAAAGGATGATCTTGTCTATGAAAATAAAACTCTTTGAGGGATTGATCGCAATGTTCAGCAAGAATCCAAACAGGAAAACAGAAAAGGTTGTTAAAATCGCATTTTCTCTTAATAATGAACCGTAATCTGGAGAGAGCTTGTCCCTACCCTCTTTTTCATCCTTGTCAACCATGTAGTCACAATCTATTGCCTGTCCCAATATTCATGTTCTTCGAATAAACTCTCATAGAGATCTTTTCTGTACCCATCTGAATCTGTAATTATGGTATTGATGTGTTTTAAGAAATCTGTTATTGTTATGATTCCTATTGGATTGTCTTTATCCATAACAACTACATGTCTGATCTTGTTTTCTAGCATTGTCTGCGCTACATCGTCTACTAATGCAGCTGCTGAAACAGTGGTGAAAGGAGAGGACATTATTTGCGTGGGACTCAGATCTGATGCTTTTTTGTTTTGCGCAATGATCTTAGACAAATAATCTCTTTCTGTGATTATACCACATGGTTTTTCATTCTCAGTCAACACAATGGAGCTGATATTATTTTTGTTCATTATTTTTGCAATTTCAGTTATGGGTGAAGTTGTTTCAATTGTAACCACTTTTTTGGACATGATATCCCGTGCAGTTGTCATGTATCAAATTATGTAATTTAGTATAAAATCACTGGCAAAATTATCACCCTTGATAACATGTTAAAACTATGCCTGATAATCTAAATATCCATTAATATCCTGCAGATAATTTCATAATTATACCATAATGATAAAGAATATCTTAGTTCCATACGAGGGTTCGCCTTTGTCAAAAAAAGCTCTTGACTTGGCAAAGGTTATTGCTCGAAACTTTGTAGCAGATTTAACCATCTTGATGGTAATTCCTGTTTATTATCCAATACATGACTCTGTATTTGCAGGTGCTGCTGTAACAAACTATCAAGAAATAGTAAAGACGCTCAAACAACAAGGAGAAAAAGAGTTGGAAAAAGTTGTGCAAAAATGTAAAGAAGGGGGAACCAAGGCCTCGTACAAAATTGTATACGATGATGTCTCAAATGCAATTTTAAAACAAGCAAAAAAATCTAGAACTGATATGATAGTGATGGGAAGTAGAAGACTTACTGGTGTATCATCGATCAAACGACTTGGAAGCACCGCACGCCATGTATCAGAACATGCCCAGTGCCCAGTTACTATTGTACACTAGTCCAAATTATGCCTGTATGCACTGCACGGCAATGTAGTCCTACTCATTATATCAAATTGTAAAATACATGCATACATGCAAGTATTACTACACGGCAAACCCGTACAAGAAGAGACAACCAAAGATGCTCTGCTTGAAATC
>JAGWGU010000062.1 GCA_028867275.1 Nitrososphaerota archaeon | reverse complement strand
TTAGCGCATGTCCGAATCTAGAGACATTATCTACATAGGAAAGAAACCACTGATGGCGTATGTTACTTCTGCGCTCATACAGTTGGCAAACCAACCAAAAATATCAATCAAGGCAAGAGGACTTAGTATCGGCCATGCAGTAGACGTTGCTCAAATCATTGCACGAAAAACAGAAAATGCTGGCTATGCAGTCGGAAACATCAAAATAGGTTCAGAACAAATGCAATCACAAGATGGACGCTCTAGGAATGTTTCTACTATAGAAATAGAAGTGAAGAGAACGAACTCTTAGATAGGATACCTTGAACAACTCTTTTCTTTTTTGTCATTTATTTTGTTGAGTACTTGTTTTCCATCTTTTTAAATTTGGAAAGGTCTACAATGTTGTTGAACTCGTCAAAACTCACAAGGGATTTTTTTAACTTTAACGTGGTCCCAGTTTTCTTTAATTCTTTTAGAATCTTCAAAGTTGCAAAAGTGTTTGCATAAAGCACTGATAATGGATACAAAATGAGATTGAATCCCATGCTATGCAATTCCTTGGATGAAAGAACAGGCGTCGCACCACCTTCTATCATGTTTGCAACTAGGGGAGCTTTAATTGATTTACCTATTTTTCTCATTTCTTCAACTGATTTTGGTGCTTCAACGAAAACTGCATCAGCCCCAATCTCTTTGTAAAGTAAACCTCTCTCAATTGCTGCATCAAGACCTTCTGTTGCTCGTGCATCTGTCCTTGCAACAATTATGAAGTCTTTGCTTTTTCTAGCATCAACAGCAGCACGAAGTTTTTCAGCATACTCTTCTTTTGGAATTACTTCTTTGCCAGACATGTGCCCACATCTTTTTGGCCATTTCTGGTCTTCAAGAAATATACCTGATGCTCCAACCGACTCCAATTCGTTTACAAGTTTCCATACGCTCAATGGATTGCCATATCCTGTATCTGCATCTACTATGACCGGAACCGATACTGATTTGCATATTCTCTTTGCGTTTTCAATTGTCTCAGTAGATCCTATGAAACCATAATCTGGCATGCCAAGAAGTGCTGCAGAGGTTCCATATCCTGTTTGGAACATTGCTTCAAAGCCTACTTTTTGTGCTATTCTTGCAGTTATTGCATCATAAACTCCTGGAAAAACAAGAGGTTTTGACTTGTCTAATAATAATTTTCTAATATTTGTCAACTATGGCTTATGCTATTCTACAATTATTTATTACTTAGTTACCCCTTGACATTTTTTCTAGTCTTGACTTTTTCTGATTAGGATATTTTTTCAACAACTTGTGAAATATCTTGAAAATCCTTGAAAAGCAAATTTCAACCAATGAGGATTGAAAATTATCGCTAGGCATACATAATAGTAATATAGCCTGATTGAAATCCTTAACAAGACATATTTATGAAGCGTGGAAAGGAGAATGTCGAATAATGGCCAACAGCATAGAACTTGATCTCTTGATAGTGGGTTCTGGCCTTGCTGGTCTTAGAGCCGCAATTCAAGCAGCAAAAGTAAGCTCAAAGATCAAGATTGGAGTTGTCTCAAAACTTCAAGTCATGCGTTCACACTCTGTATCTGCTGAAGGCGGAACAGCCGCTGTTTTATATCCTGAAGAAGGAGATTCTCTTGAATCCCATGTATATGATACTGTAAAAGGAAGTGACTTTCTTGGCGATCAAGATGTAATTGAAAGACTCGTCCAAGAAATGCCATCTGAAGTATACCAGCTAGAACACTGGGGAATGCCGTGGTCACGAAGAGAGGATGGAAAAATTGGTCAGAGACCCTTTGGAGGCTACAGCTTTAACCGCGCAACATATGCTCAAGATAAAGTTGGGTTCTACGAGATGCAAACCCTGTATGACACTTGTCAGAAATTTGATAATATAGAATTTTACAATGAATGGTTTGTTACATCTGTAATACATGATGGTCAACGCTTTTGTGGCATTACCGCAATCGAACTTTCAAGTGGCAACTTTTACACATTCAAGGCAAAAGCATTAATCATTGCAACAGGCGGAGCTGGACGAGTCTACAGTTTCTCAACTTATTCATTAGCTTCGACTCCTGATGGATTAGACATGGCATATCGTGCTGGAATGGCACTAAAAGATATGGAATTTGTTCAATTTCATCCAACTGGAATATTGCCATCTGGAATTCTGATTACAGAAGCTGCTAGAGGTGAAGGAGGTTATCTGATAAACAAGGATGGAGAGAGGTTTATGAAAAAATATGCTCCAAACAAGCTTGAGCTTGCTTCAAGAGATGTGGTTTCGCGTGCAATGATGACAGAAATTAATGAGGGTAGGGGTTTCAAAAACGAAACAGGTGTAGAATGTCTAAAATTAGATTTGACACACCTTGGTAAGGAAGTAATTATTGGAAAACTTCCTGCCATAAGAGAAATTTCCTTGAAATTCTCTGGTATGGATCCAGTAACTGAACCAATCGATGTAAGACCTGTATGTCATTACATGATGGGAGGAATTCATACAAACATCGATGGTGCAACAGAAATACAAGGAATATGGGCAGCTGGCGAAGTTGCATGCAATAGTGTTCATGGTGCAAATAGACTGGGGGCAAATTCTACATCAGAGTGTATTGTATGGGGAAAGATCACAGGAGATCTAGCTGCAAAATATGTTCTTGAAGGCAAATCCCAACCGCCTTTTCCAATGCACTTGATTGCTAATGAAGAAAAAAGAATCTATGATGGAATTTTTAGAGGAAGTGGAAGTGTAAATCCATATGAAGTACGCCAAGAGTTAACCGATATAATGAATTCAAAAGCCTATGTCTTTAGGACTGAAAGCGATCTAGTTGAGGGATTAAAACAAATAAGACAACTACAGCGCAAAACTTGGAAGCATGTCGATGACAAGGCCAAAGAGTACAACACCAACTTTACAAACGTAATGGAACTTGATTCTATGTTCCGTGTTGCTGAAGTTATTCTAATGGGTGCAATAGCAAGAAAAGAATCTCGTGGTGCACATGCAAGAGTTGACTACCCTGATAGGGATGATAAGAACTTTTTACACCATACTCTTGTTTACTATGATACCAAGGAACCTGTTCTGAAGACACATCCCGTAACTATTACTAAATACAAGCCAGTGGAGAGGAAATACTAGTGGCAGAAAGATTGTCAAACCGTGAAGGCATTAAGGGAATGGCAAATCCCACCCGATATGGAATAGAACGAGTTGCATATTGGTTACAGAGACTGACTGGACTTGGATTACTTGCATATTTGATAGGCCATATTTATGAAACAAGCACAATTGTCAATGGAAAAATAGCATGGGACAAGATGCTAGAATTAACACAAACCCCACAAGGTCATATCCTTCTTACGCTGGTAATTGGCATGTGTGTATTTCACACTGCAAACGGAATTCGAGTCATGCTTGGTCATGGAGGTATAGGAGTTGGAAAACCTGGACAACCAGAATATCCGTACAAAGCAGCATCGCTTAACTATAAACAAAGACTTTGCATTTGGGTCTCAATTGCTCTTGCAGCACTAGCCATGATGTATGGTGCATCAGTACTATTTGGTGATTAAGATGCGAGAAAGTATTATCATGAAAATACATTATGGAACAGCACTAGGAGCTGTGGCACTTGTAGCTGTGCATATACTGATGAGAATGTCGCAAAAATTTTCCGATTCATTACAATATCAAAATGTGATTGCAAACTATCATTTTCTTCCATATGCACTTATGCTAGAAGTGTTACTGATCTTGCTTTCAGTACATGGCTTCAATGGACTTCGAGTAATTCTTTTGGAACTAAAACAAGGTTCTACATATGAAAAAATGATCAATTATGGATCTCTTGCAGCCATGGCTGTATTGATTGCTTATGGCTCAAGAACTATATTGATGGCGGGAATGGGGGTTTCTTAGATATGGCAGTTGTAGAAACATCAAAACCATCTGAAGAACTAAAATCAAATACAAAAACTACTGGTCAGACAAATACTATTACTCTGAGGATAGCCAGGTCAAACCCCTCAGAAGGACAAGAGTCTACTTTTGCAGAGTTTCAGATCCCAGTCCAGAAATGGACTACTGTTTTGGAAGCAATATTGTATGTGAAACAAAATTTTGATCACTCTGTAGCAGTAAGATATTCTTGCAGACAGGCATCATGTGGTTCTTGCGGAATGAAAATTAATGGAAAACCAGCACTTGCTTGCTACACAAAAGTTTCAGAATTGAACTCAAACGTTATAACCGTTGAACCAATGAACAACTTTCCAATAATCAGAGATCTTGCAGTTGACTTTAAACAATTGATCTCAAACCACAAAAAAATGAAACCATTTATCATTAGGGAAGATTCTGAAGTAACACCAGAATCCAAGGAATTCATACAAACACCACAAGATCTTGAAAAGTTTCTCCAGTTCTCTTACTGTATAAAATGTGGTTTGTGTAACTCTGCATGCCCAACAATGGCTACCGATGAGTCATTTATTGGTCCTCAGGGGCTTGCACAAGCCTATAGGTACGTAGCAGATAACCGGGATAAAGGAAAGGATGAGAGACTCAAAGTTATAGACGACTCTCATGGAATCTGGAGATGTCACTTTGCTGGATCCTGCAGCCATGTCTGCCCTAAAGGCGTAGACCCTGCAATGGCAATACAGCTACTTAGGGGATATCTTTTAGGATTTAGAAAATAATATTCTAAGGTTTTTTAGGATTCTTGCTAGTGTTTACTTGATTGTTTATGGCTTCTGCCATGAAATGATTTGAAACATTTACTTTTACATCATTGATGCCCTCTATCTTGAGCAAGTTGTCATGCACATCCTGTGCAATCTTGAATCCAAATATTGCTGGACAGAATGGACTGGTCAAATGCAGATCAATCTTAACTTCAGATCCGGCAATGTCGATATTGTCCACTAGTTCAAGTTCCATTATTGAGACATTTATTTCTGGATCAACCACTTTTGTCAGTTCATCAAAAATTTGTCTTCTCAGGTCTTGAGACGCCTGTGACATAAATAAAAAAAGCGTCTATGCTATATATAACCATTCTATTTCCTAAATTGATGTACAGATCTAGGCTGGAAGGAAAACTAGATGAAAACACATTAGAATTTCTTTCATCAATTTCCGATGATTTTCAAATTGCATTGTATGATATACTTGGAAGTCAGGCTCATACTCTAATGCTTTTGGAAAATAAAATTATTACAAAAACAGAAGCAGAAAAGATTCTTGGTGCACTAGAGAGACTCAAAAAAGAAAACTTTTCTGAAAAATCAGAAGCCGAAGACATTCATGAACTGATTGAATCACTAGTGATAAAAAAAGCCGGAAAAGAAGCAGGTGGGAAGATGCATACTGCACGCTCAAGAAACGATCAAGTGGCACTTGACATACGCATGAAGATACGTGATGATGTCAATATTGTATGTTTTTGTTTAAACGAGGTCATATCTACTCTGATACAACTGGCAGAAAAACACCAGAATACGATTATGCCACTGTATACTCATCTCCAACAAGCTCAGGTTGGGCTGTTTTCTCACTTTCTTTTGGCATATGCTGATGCACTATTTCGAGATCTTGATAGATTCTATGTTGCATATGGCAGAATCAATGAATCACCTCTTGGTGCAGGTCCTGTTGGGGGAACAAGCATACCAATTGATAGACAATTCACTGCAAAAATGCTTGGATTCAAAGGGCTTGTAGAAAATTCAATTGATGCAACCTCGTCACGAGATTTTGTTGCTGAATATGTGGGAAATTCTTCCATCCTGATGACCAACTTGAGCAGGATGGCTGAAGATTTTATCATATGGTCTACTTCAGAATTTTCTTTTCTTGAACTATCTGATAAGTTTACATCTACATCAAGTGTCATGCCACAAAAGAAAAATCCGGATATCCTTGAGCTAATACGAGGAAAAACTGCTCAAGTAATAGGATACCAAATGGCAATATTGTCAAATCTAAAGGGTCTTCCATCTGGATACAACAGAGATCTACAACAAATCAAGGTCTCGATTTGGCCAACTTCAAAGATAATAATATCGTCATTGATTGTAGTAAACTCTCTTCTTAAAACCATGACTGTGAATGAGAAAAAACTGCGACAAGCAATAGATGGAGGATTTTCTATTTCTCTTGATATTGCAGAACATTTGGTACGAAAAGGAATACCATTTAGAGTGTCACACAAAATAGTTGGACACCTGGTACAAATAGCAGCCAACTCAAAAAAGTCTCTAACTGAATTATCTGTATCTGAAGTAAAAAAGACAATACCATCTAACGAAATTGATTCAAAAAAACTCTATGAGATTATCCAATCCACAACTCCTGAATCATCACTTGAAACAAGGCGGTCACAAGGTTCTTCTGGTAAACATGAACAGCAAAGAATGATTGCAGAAAGGAAAAGAAAAATCCAGGCATATCAAGTGGGGACTCGTAAGAGGACTAGTGAAGTAAGGGAAGCAACTGAAAACTTGGAAAATAACCTAAAAGCACTGATAAAAAACAAAACCTAAAATATATCAGAAACATAGGAAAATTGAAAATTTTTACAGATAAAATTGGTAAATACCTGAATTTAATGTGAGAAACTTGACTTTTATATTGATTTTACTTAACACATGTGCTGATATTTGTTTTTTACAACTCATCTTTCAGTATGTATCAATTCGTACAACCACAAACAAACAACCCTAACTACACTGCGGGTCAGACATGGGGTGCACTCAAAAAAGCCTGGCGTGGATACAAGATCGCTAAGGTCCAGAGTGATAACACCCGAATGACTGAATATGCAAAGAAGATCAGAACACTCCAGCATGACTTGGGAATCAAGCAAGCAGAGTTTCCAGAACTGAACCTAAGTTAGTTAGAATTTTTCTATTTTTGGGTCATTTAGTATGAAATGAGTCCTGTAAACAATCTGGCAGTTTCATATCTTGATTAATTTGCTAATTTTAAGCGGGTTCGCGGGGATTCGGACCCCGGACAGCCGGATTAAAAGTCCGGTACTCTACCTGGCTGAGCTACGAACCCATAGCGAAGGGTCATAGTTGTGTATAATTTAGTCTTTTACAAAATTT
>JAGWGU010000002.1 GCA_028867275.1 Nitrososphaerota archaeon | reverse complement strand
GGACGATGTTTTGGTAAACATTCTTTGCAATATACTGGTCTTCCTTCTGCTGGTTTGAAGGGAACCTGTGTTTCTTTTTTACAGTCTGCGCATGTGGCAGGAAACATTTGTCTGTCTTCTGTTGACATGATCTCCGTTGTTAAATGCTACATAATAACTGTTCACTCAGGAATTTTAGACCTTTATCACATGTTTGCCTATATGACTAGTATGATAGGGGCAGTCATGGCGATTGCTCCATGGGCTGTCTATGCATGTATTTGTTACTCGTATCCCATCCGATCTATCTTTCTGGTAAGCCCTTTATTCTGAAAATTAAGATGATTGAGAACATTCCTGTTACCAGTGTTATTAAGGCAATGGGGAATTCGGGAACTGGGTTGGCCTGATTGACTAGAAATGTATTTGCAGAATCTTCAAACAATTGTGAATTTTTATCAATGTTGGTTGGTTTGCTTGTTAAAGCTAATGTGTATTGATTTCCATTGTTGAGATAATAAAATATGTCTTCACTAAATGATGTTGAATTGTCTGCTGTATACCGCGTGACAGAACTGGCTGAAACGCGTATTCCGTCATTGAATCTGTCCACTACTCCACTATACATTTTTGTCTGGGAATCTGGGGTTGGGCTTGTTATTTCTTGGTCGATTGTGGCAAGAATGTCATTATCCGGATGACTGTTTATTACATCTATGACATTTTGTGTAATGTGTCTATGATAAATTCCAAACGTGGCCAATTGGCTTTTGTCATTGTTTGAAAATATCACTATTGCCTGATTTGACATGTTTAATGGCAAGTTATTTACAATTACCCAGTTGAGAGGAGGCTGTATTGAAAAACTATAGTTAGTATTTTTGTAAGTATTTGAATCGGCATATCTTGTTGCGTCTGAAAATATAGAAGTATTGTGATTGGTTGCATATGCCATACTTGTGGAAAAAAGAATCAGCACTACTACAGTCATCATGATTGATAATATTGTCTTATTCATGATTTTCTCTTGATTGTGCTGTTATTTATTGTTCAAGATTTTCTCTAGGAGTCATTTTATGAAAATTTCCTTACGATGGGCAGGCAACTGTCTATTATTCTAAGTACTTCAGAACGAATCACTTTTTTATCAATTGAGGCCCATACTGTATTTTTGCCCACTGAAAAAGAGATGGTCTGTACCTTCTCTCTTTCCTCCCACATGAATTGTACATCGCCAAGTTGCTTGTTAAACTGTGATGCCATACGAGTCTTGATTGCAAGATGTGAAAACTGGTCTGATGTATTTTTTATGCTAAGTAATGGTTCATGTCCAGGTCTCCTCTCGTATGCTACAACTTTCCCTTTACTGTCTATTACACCTGCAAATCTAACATACTGGCTAATTGCACGTATTTCTTTTATCATGTCTTGGGCGTCCTTTTTGTTCAACATCCAAGTTCTAATTTTTTGCTATTTAACCATTGTCAGTTTGTTATGAATTACATCTTGTGACCTGTGGTGATACTGATTACAAACTTGATGTGAAATAACTCATAATCTGGTTGGAATTATTGCAAAAAATCACGTTTCATGCTCTTTATAGCTTCTTGTTTTAATTGCATTGCAAAAAAATTGTCTGGCTCATAATCTAACACTGTATCAAAGTATGCTATGGCCTCATCATACTTGCCAAGATGGGACAGAGATAGACCTTTGTTTATTATGATGTTTGCCTCCTTTGGCTGGGTTTCAAGAATCTTGTCAAAACAATCTATTGCTTCTCGATATCTGCCTATGTTGTCAAGTGAATATCCTTTAAGTGATAGGGCGCCAGGGTCGTTTGGCACCAGCCTTAGAGCCTGTTCAAAACACAAAAGTGCATCCTCATATCTATTCATGTTGGGATTTGAAAGACATAGTCCCTTATTGACAAATGCACCAAAGTTATTGGGATCTATCTTCAATGATTTGTCGTAATATTCTATTGCATCGTCAAACCTCAAAAGCATTTGAAATGATATTGCCTTGTCATACAATAATTCCGCATTGTCTGGTTCAATCTCCAAAGCCTTGTCTAGATATGACACTGCTCCTTCCTGATTTCCATTCTTTTGTAACCTGAGTGCTTTTCTGTGCAAGGATGTTACAGATTCATTTTTTGGCATTGCATCAGATCTACTCAATGGTGTCATTATGTGATTCCACCTGATAAAGATTCGAATGGATGCCTATCTTTTGTACGTGAGGTATTATTGTTGCTAAAATTGATAATAACCTTGACAATTATAATGATCTTCTACATAGTAATGACATCTTGAACCAAAATCGCAAGAAAACAATTAATCTATTTGCAATTGTCATTGTATTGTTGATTGCGGTACCTGAAATTGTTGGCCACACGCTCTTTGACAAATCTCATCCTGAAAACTCGTCTGTTGTTGCAGCAGTATCTCTTGCAAACAAGATTGGTGTAAGCAAATATTCTAGCCCATCTTGTCATCTTATAATCCAAAATGATTCTTCTGAAGCAGAAGTTGCACGTTCTGCTGGTCTGCAAGGCCAATATGGAAATTTTACTTGTACTAGTCCTTGATTCTAATTTGCATGATACTCTTGGATATTTTTAATTAGATTCACTTGATGATTTTACACTTGGCTGTTATGTCTTTTGCTGATACATAATACGTGTAACACAGAATTGCAATTGATATCAGTCTCAGTGGCGTCTCATAATTTGTAAGAAACGAAGTAGCTGTTCCACCTATAGTTCCAAAGATGGATATTGCAGAAAATCCCAGCGAGCCGCAACTACATGCTCCTGCTCCTGCACCTATGATGGATCCAAAGAACCCAATTCCTGATCCTCTCAAACTATTTTTCACCCTGAGTATTCGATAGAGACTCAAACTTGCAACAATTCCTGATAGAGTTGAAATTGTGACAATTAGTACAAAGTCAACAAATGCATATGCTGGAACATGAAATACCACGATGGGTGAGAGAAAAATAAATTCTGAAACTATGGAGAGTGATACAAACAGTACGACAAATATCGTGCATGATAAGTAGAGGTATTTTTTATTAGAATAAACAATCCTGAATACCTCTCTGTACATCATGTCATGAAATACTCTTAGGAATTATTTAATTGTGTTTTCTACAATCGAACGGTTTACCCGTATGGAAAAGTGTGAAAACTATGTTAGTTAACCTGAATCTGTAGCTGCAGTGGAGGTGATAGTGCATTTGGGTTTGATATGCTCTGCCACACAAAGATTTGTGCAGTATATGTTCCTGCAGTATGTGGTAACCATGATTGACCAAGGTTCAGGGTTTGCTTTGGCGCCATTGAACCTGTTATCCAAGACAAGGAGACAGTTATTCCATTACTGTCTTGTATTTGTACAAGGTATGCAAATGGCTGATCTCTATTTTCTTGGTTTGTCACATTTGAAACGATTTGAATCTGTTGGTTTGCACTCACCTTGTCAACTGATTTTCCTGTAGAGTCTACAACCCTTGCATTGTCTGCAGGTGCCCGTTCCAATGGCGGCAGGGACGTACCTGCAGTTGTTGTTGCGGTAATACGCAATTGGTCAGATGGTGAATATGGAAGGGGTAGGGTCCTGTCTGTATACTCTGCAGTTATAGTATCTCCAGGTGTAACATGTAATCTGTTTCCAGACGAGCTCAAATCTGTAGTAAAGTATGCCGTTCCTTGGAAGATTCCGGTGTTTGGACCTGTTTCTGTCATTGTCAACTTGATGCCTCCAGAATCCGAATCTGACCACACACTTGTATCAAATTTATCAATTGCATCTGGATTGAGATTCATATCCAAATCGGTTATCTGTAATGTTCCTTGACTATTTACTGGATAGCTTGGCTGTAGCCATTGCACGCTACCTAGATTCCATTGAATTATTCCAGATCCTGTGACAACATTATTGCGGTTGTATTCAAATGAGACTGTAATTCCATCATTTCTGCTACTTGGAAGAAAACCGTTTGTTGGACCGCATATGGGGTTACACGATGATTGAATTCCTGTGGGGTTTGTACCCTGTCCATCCACTCCAGTTGCTCCTTTTAGTGTTGGATCGCCAGTAAGTGTTACATACCCACTAAATATCCCTGTGTTTGGACCTGTCTCAACCAAACGATATGGTATACTGTTGCCAGTTGTAGAGACTGTAACTTTGTCATCCGTGGTAACTCCAATTTCATCAACCATGTTAGGATCTGAGTTGAAATCTGGAGCATAGATTGTGATGTATACACGGTCGGTCCAACTGAATATTTTTTTGTTAAGTTGTATGGGTGATGTTGCTGAAAATGCATTTTGAGGCATTATGATCAAACACATGATAATTATTGAAATTATGATAATTTTCTCCAAATACTATCTAGTACTGTTTGTGGACCATCATAAACATTAAGATACTGCCATGTGAATAAATTTTACACTGTCTGTAAAGATGAGATGTGTTATTTTACTGCAAGTTTCTTATTAGGCACTTTTGAGAGTTTTTTTACGCTTGGCAAAACTCTCCTTGGCACGTGGTCCTGTCCTGGCAGCAATCGGTTTGATTGTAGTAGTAGTTGGAGCTAACCTCTTTGACATGTCGTACCAATCAGTAGAGTCAATTATTGGAACCACGTATAATGTATTTACAGACAAAGAGATTCTTCCAAATCAATTTGTAAACTCTACCATTCTCTCATCTCATCTCCAAGAACACAATGTTATCATAATTCATGCCATGCCTTCCTCCGCATCAGTAAAGCTAGAGGGTGTGGATCCTAACGGCATGACTTTTGAGAAAGAAAGCAAGGATGGTTTCTTGTATCATATTATCCAAAGAAGTAATCAGGGTGGATCATATGTCATCAAAATACTTGATACTGGAAATCAACCGGTGAGAATTAATGCTGTAATGGGTGAAGATCCATTCTTGAGTAACAACTGTAGTACAGAATATGGAATGAAATGTAATGTGGTTCATATATCAATGGGTATGGTGGCAATTGGCATAATCGCATTCATTGCTGGAGTTGTGATTGGAATGTATGACTTTAAAAAAGAACAAAAACTTCAAAAGAAATAGTCCTCATTTGACTCAAACCATGCGAGATTATTATCTACAATGTGCTTTATTTCATAAGTTACGGTATTTTTGATTCTCCATTTGATAACAATCAATAGTCTTATCAAGTAACATGACTATATTCATCTCATGTCCAAAGAACCTACTCCAAAAGATTGGGACAAACTGTGGCTTGAATACAATAAATCCCTCAAGGCATGGATGCAAGCCTTTGAATCTCTTCAAAAGGCAACTAAAGATGTCCAATCAAAGTACAATGATGTCATGGCAAAAGCATTGAAAGAATCCAGTGATAAGACTATGAATCAATTTACTGAAAACTGGCAGAAATCAATGAGCCAAGCAGGAATTGACACATTCAAACAATTTGGAAATAACTGGCAAAAAATATTCAATCAATCTGGAATGGATCAAGTGAAAACTTATGGGGATATGATGAATACATTTGCTGAAACCTGGCAAAAGATGTGGGGCAAATAAAACCATCTTGCCATTCTACTTTATTTCAAAAATTTGTATGACTTTGAATCGACAGGGTGAGAATATAGTTTCAGTTGAAATTTCTTCCAAAGTCTGATTTTGTAAAGATCTGAAAAATTGCTTGCGCGTTTTTTGATCAAAAATGGATCATTTTGAGCTCAAAAATCGATTTTAAGATAAAATTTGTTGCCAACTTTCTTAGCGATCCTAGCTAACAAATCATTTGACAGAAAGGTTTTTAATATTCGGAAATTTAGAACACACAAGTTGAATTCCAGAATACTTTTCGCTGTATTAGCAGTTACAATCTTCTCATTGGCAGCATCTTCGGTATCTGCATTTGCTGTAACAGGAACATCCACAACTAGAACTAGTGAAGCTACTGTAAAGGAGCAGACTTTTGTTACACTATCCGGTGAAGACTCGACTGATCCACATTTCCAAGCCATTTCATATCAATGGCAACAACTGTCTGGAGAACCAGTGACTTTGTCATCAACATCTGATGTTGACGTATCCTTTACAACTCCTGCAGTTGACCCACACCAAACTAAAGATCTCAAGTTTTCATTAATTGTAACCAATCCTCAAGGACTTACAAGCATCACTGCATTTACACTTCATGTCATCCACAACAATCATCCTCCGGTAGTAACTACTGATCATGAATTGACAGTGATGGAAGGAAGCCCAATGACTTTGATGGCTACTGCCACTGATCCAGATGGTGACACTATGACTTATGCGTGGACTCAGGATTCTGGTTCCAAAGTGACTTTGACAAATCCTACTGAACTTACTACGATGTTTACTGCACCAATGGTTGGTTCTGATACCAATGCAACATTACACTTTACAATTACTGCAAATGATGGCCTAGGAGGTACAGGCTCTGATTCTGTACTAGTTCATGTCATCAGTGCATCTACATACAAGCTTGCATCACTAGACTGTGGTTCAATAATTAGATCACATGAGGGCGGCAGCGCAACTCTTGTAGAAGCAATTGATAACCCATCCAATGCTCCACTGACATACCAATGGGCTCAAGTCTCTGGTGCACCAATTCAACTTTCATCTGCTACTGATGCTTCACCAACAGTATCACTTCCAACTGGATCTGGTGGTAGTGTATTTGCTTTCCAGTTAACACTTAGTCAAGGTAACACAGTTGTAGGAAACTGTGAACAATATGTTTATGCTGCATATCCTGAACCAGGCGGTGCTCCAACAGCAGATGCAGGTCCAGACCAAGTAGCTCCTGCCATGTCCCAAGTCCAACTTGATGGCACAAAGAGCACCGGTCAATACTTGAAATTCTCTTGGGTACAAATCTCAGGCGAGCCAGTACAATTGCTCAATTCTAATACTGCACGACCATCATTTACTGCACCTGATGTAGCACTTGGTGAAACAAAGGATCTGGTGTTCTCTAACACAGTAAGCAATTCCTTTGGAAAAGATGCAGCCGTAGTACACATTACCGTGGTCAATCCATCATCACCACCCACTGCTGTAATCACAATCAAGTAAACTAGTAGATTTTTTTCTACGCCTTCACATCTTCATTAATTCAACATTAACTGATTTGGATGAATTATACTAAAGCCATTTTAGGAGATGTCTCAAGTCAATTCTTAAGAATAAATATGATTAATTTATTTAAAGCAAAATGACCGCCATGAATATGATGTCTAGCAGATTTTTTGTTTTTGCAATTTCGCTTGTTTTGATTGGCGCTCTGGGTGTCAACTTTTATGCTGAAGGGGCTGCACCTCAGGTGCCAACTATCACACCTACCGGGCTTAGTGCTACTGCAGTCTCTCCCACACAAATTAACCTATTTTGGTCTGCTCCAACGCAAAACTATGGAAAAATAATTGTTGGATATAAAATTGAACAACAACTAAGTTCCGGCGTATTTGATACCATTGTATACAACACTGGTAGTACACTTACATCCTATTCTATAACTGGTCTAAAAACCGGAGTTGCATACACTTATCGAGTCTCGGCAGTTTATTCTGATGATACGTCAACTGATCCTTCAAATATTGCTGCCGCCATTCCTTCAACAACATCTGTACAATCTCCAAGCCCTCCCATCTCATCCTCTACGACAAATGTGAAATTTGATTTTGTTCCTTCCGATGGAACCGTTCTATCTGGTGTTATATTTAGTCAAAGTGATTATCTTGGGTTACAATACAAAAAAGATCCTAGAAGCATAATGCTTGATGCAGTTCCTACTGCTGGCTCCATAAACAACAATCTTGCAAATTTATTGTCCTATCAGAATACACATCTAAGTGATACTTCAGTTCCAGCTCCGTTGATTGCCAAACCTGCTTCTTCTACTCAAATTAATCTATCTTGGCTTCCTCCTATAGAACAATATGGACAAAAGCTAATGGGATATAGAATTGAATTAAAAAATGCACCTGGAGATTATCAGGTAATTGATGTAAATACTGGAAACAGCACCACTAAATATTCTATTGATGGTCTAATTCCTGGTACTGAATACACTTATCGAGTCTCGGCAGTTTATTCTGGCACCCATAGCAATCCATCAAACGAGGCGTCTGCAACAACATTGGAGTATGTTCCACAGCCTGTGCAAAAGCCAAATCAAACCACGACATCCGCCCCCCCACCTACGCCTCCACCTTCTAGTATAACACCTACTGTAAACAACGTAAAACTTGATTTTACAGCTCCTGATGGAAGCCTGTTATCTGGGGTAATACTGACACAGAGTGATTACCAACAACTTGTTATCATAAAGGACCCACGAACCATTCTGTCAAATGTAACTCAAACATCCTCTACAATAAACAATGTATTATCAGGTGTTTTGAGATATCAAACACTTCATGCTGTAAAGGAATCTGATAACGTACCGTCTACACCAATTGTGAATTATAGTCAGCCTTTTCAGGCTGAAAAGCCACGATCTACTGATAACGCACTGGTAAATGGTGTGATTACTTCGGTTGTTGCATCTGGCGTTGTTGGTATAACTACGTGGTTTGTTAGAACCAAAATAGCAAGAAAGATAGCAAAGGATTACCATTTCACACTAGAACATGCTTCCTCTGTAACTACATCTCAAGTAAGAATACGAAACAGTGGAGAAACAATAGAGGACTGTGTAATAATGTGTGGAAATGATGCATGTGTCTGGATTGACACAAATCTGGACAAGCCACGACATATCTATGAGGGAAGCGTCTCATCTGTAACAATTCCTAAAGAATATGAAAATCAAAATCCACTAATAATTGTCAAGAGCGGCAAGAAAATATTGAGAAAAATAATGCTTGATGATATGGCCCATGGGTAGGGCAAAATAAATTAATAAAAAATTGGGCTCTAAGACGAGTACTTTTTCAAGTCCCCGTTCTTGTTAAACAGATCTTGGGTGTTTGTGTCTGCAAGGTGATACTTTATGTTCATTGCCTTGTTGACATCTACCAATTCTGTCTTTTGTGTTGCAGCACCATTGTAGTATGCATTCAATGCTTCACTACGTGAGCCTCCATGCTGCAAGACTTTGTTCATGGCAAGTTTTCCCTGTGCTACCTTTGCCTGCATGTATGCAAACTCATCTAGGAATACTCCTTGAGCAGAGCTATCCACTTTGCTTACAAAGCCTGAGTATGCGTTTGTCGGGTTGCTCATATCATTGGCGTTGTTTGCGCTAGCAAGATCTGCTTGCAAGTAATCATTTGCAAGTTTGCGTTGCTGGTCAATCAACTTTTGCTGCTGGTCTTGATATGCTTGCTTTTGTTGCTGAGCTGCATATTGCTGCTTGAAGAGTTCTATGTTGTATAGTATCTTCATCATGCCAGGATCATTCTTTATTGCATCGGTAGCCTTGATCTGTATGTTGCCTAAAGAATTCTGTCCTGAATCTGCCCAGGCAAACCCTGCGTAACTTGCACTCAATAGCAATGATCCTGCACTAATTGCAAGAACTAGCTGTATTTTTATTCCATTCATTCTCTATGTTTCACCTCCTAGTTTTCTCCCGACAATATTGTTTCGTCCGAGTCTCACGGACTCATCAGGGGATTTGGTGCTGGTCATATCGATCTTAGCATTGCCTCCATGACCTGTTTTACAATCTCTTTCATGTCGTTTTGCAGTATTTTGTGGATGACTGCCTTGTATCCACTACATTTCTCGGCATGCCCGAGTAGGTGCTTTGTGCAAAAGTTTTTTCCGCATTGTGTGCATAGTTGTGCACAGTTGCGAGCACATGCACTGCATTTTGTTGTCTCAGTTCTTTCAACTGTTGGTATTGTTGTCATGGCGTTACTTGTCAGAGAAATTATAAATCAATTAGAACACGTTTTGCCGCAGAAATGTGGAGATCATTTTAGGAATGAATCTAACTTGGTCATGCCTAGAACATTGGTGTTTTAACATTTTTGCGACAAAAATGTAGTAAATGTTTTTAATAATACTGTGAGACCTTGTCATCATGGTAGGAAGAGGAACGGATAATCCTGAAGGGGCAATCCCGATGAAAAATCTTACAAAAAATGACATCAGCCCACTTGATGTGCTAATATTGCAAGTTTTACAAAGCGGTGCTACTCCTGACACTGCAAACAAGGAACTTGAAAAACATGGTTACGTGCTATCACGAGATAATGTCAAGGGCAGAATCGAGGACTTGATAAAAAAGGGTGTTATTTTGGAGCATAACAATACTGCAGACAGTAAGAGAGACGACAAGATAAAATGGATTCTTGTTGATCCAAGCAAGCTATTTGATAACCAATGGTATACTTTTATCAAAACCCAGAACCCGCTTTTTGAGCGTCGAGTTATTCCATATTCTGAAATGTACAACAATTTGGTAGAAATTAGTCGAGAATATGGTATTGTTACAACAATTGACGTGGTCCAGGGAGAGGGACAAAACTATGACTTTATTCTACGAATAGTAACAAATGAGACTGGTCATTTTGAAGAGATGGTGGAAAAAATTAGGTCTCTTGGCTGGGTCCACTCTGTTGACAGCAAGCCAATCCATGTGCTTGAAGGTGTGGGAATATCTAAGAATAATCTGACCAAAGTTCACATGAATTATTTTTATGAACCAATAAAACTCCCAGACTTTGAGTCTTATCTTAAAACCATACGACAGGTGTATAGAACTTATGATACATACATAAAAGATGAGGGTTCGTCAAAACAAAAGATTACTAAAAAGAAAAGTAATGAAGATGCATACGATGGTACTACGCCAGAAAAGTAATCTTGTCCAACATTGAACCGATAATTGCAAATTGTACTGTCTGTGGCCACGAGTTGCGGTTTGATAAAACAACCAAAAAAAGAGAAAATTTGTTTTGCACAAATTGTTCGTCTAGATATGTCTTTAAAAATGACTATCTGAATTTACTTGCACCTAGTATAAGGCATGAAATTTGTACAAATGGAATACTTGCAAGAAAGATAAAAAAGAGACTGCATATGGGAGATCTTTCAAAAAATGAACATGACCTAATCAAAGGAATAATTGCAAGCAAGTACATGGCAAGACAATATTTTAGAAATGTAGTACACCCAACAGAGGCTGCTTGGTCTGCCAGATCATATGAAAGATTTGAGGAGATATTCATAACGCACTATCTTGATTCTCTTTTGAAAAAAAAACAAGTGACTTTTGTTGATGCAGGCTCGGGGCCTGGAAGATATCTCTTACTGCTAGGATCTAAAATTGGAATCAACTCATGCAAGGATCTAAAAAAAAATCCTGAAACAAGCAGACTATACCGATATGATGAGACATATGAAAAGAAATTGCGATATGTTGTAGGAATAGACTATTCTGAGGAGATGATATCTCACTCTACAAGATTGCTCAAAAAATATGGCTTGGGCCAATTTCTAAATAAAAGAATATTTCCAGTAACAGGAATAGCCCAGAACTTTAATCTAAACAAAAAGATGCTAGATAATACCCACAAGGTTATAGTTTGCACTTTTCAGACACTGGGAAACCAAGAAAATGCAGAGTTGCAGGTGCAGATGTTAAAGTCAATGAAAAGCCTTGCACTTCCACATGGTACTATTCTAGTTTCTGTCTTTAACAAGAAACTCTTCAAAGATTTTGGACTCAAAAAGTTCTATGGCCGAGAGGTCAAAAGAACTGTGGGCGAGATAATGACCTCAAAACAAGATGTGGAAAATGCAATACTTCGAACATCAAAAGGTGTTTACTCCAAATGGTTCTCAAAAGATGATCTAGAAGACCTGTTTTGTCGAGCAAAGATATCTAAATACACTATAATGGATGCCAAGTCATTGCGACCAATAGGAGGATATGAGGAATATCTCAAGGAAGAAGAGCAACGCAAAGATGTCTTTCCACGAGCCATAGTGGGAATGGCTCAGGTCTAGCTATTCACTGGTGCTATCGCTTTTATCTGGGCAAACTTTGGTTCAAACTGTTGTCAGAGGATCTAATTGGGGCAATCCAACAAATTTTAATTCTTGGAAAAGGCGACCAAGGTAGACTAGAATATCTTCTTGATCTTTTACAAAAGGGACGACCGCTTCCAGAATCTGATCAAAAATATCTGCAAATCATGATACCTCTCTATCTAGGGCCAAAAGACTCAGAGTCATACCAGAAAAATACTGAACTTGCAATGGAAAAATTACATGATGAAGTAAAAGAACTTCGTGAGAAAATACAAAAAATTGAAAGAAAAGGATTTGAAAAGTATGTGGGAAGAAAAGCCATCTTGTTCTTTGTTACAGTATTTGTAGGGTGGAACGCATTACAACTCTATATTCAGCCATTCATGTCTGATTTTATTCCAAATGGCATAATATCATATGTATTCCCCCTAAACTTGGCTGCAAACTATGTCAATTATGGCCCAGTTGTCTGGTTTGGATTTTTAGTATTGTTGGTGTCATGGCCATTTATTGGTTCAATCCACCTTGCCAGGTTTATCATGTCGCGAAAGATCTCAAGCTAGTTGTTATTGTAGTACAATACGATAATAATCCCAGCGTTCTGGGTCAAATTGCTTTACAAATTCAATCTGCTCATTTCTTTCAATTCTGCTTGCAATCACGTCGCGTAATGCAAAACTTGTAAGATACTTGTATCCTTTTGCTTGAACCTGCATGTTAAATAACAATCTCATCTCTCTTCCACCTCTCTGTCCCCAATAACCCATCCTAATTGCAAGCGGTTCCATAAATGCTGTATTCTTGAGTCCATGGTTTACATCATTTATCTCGGGTCGCAATTTGTATGTCTCAAGTGGTCCTCCTTTTGTAAAACCTATGATGGGGCCATTGTCACTTCCAAGTCTTAGTGTGTTTAGTATGGTGTCTTTTGCCATGACCGATTCTACAAAATTATCCTTTTTGAATTGAAGTGGTTTTGGTAATTGTTTATGAATTTCTGATAGTGTATCTATGAATTCTGGCGCTTGCCTATTTGACATTGACTCTATTACTGCAAAGAATTTTGTATTATCATACACAAGTGATCCTTCAATCTGAATTTCTTGTTCACGTAATTTCATAAAAGACAATACATTGTCTGTGAAATGTTTTCTCATGTCTTTTGGAAGTGCTTGTAAAACACTCTGATACATTTCTGCGTCATTGTTGAGAAGATCCTCAAAATATGCGACAGATCTTCTAACGATGTAATATGGATGCCATGCTAGTGCATGAGCGTTTTTTTGCGCCATCTCTAATGCTTTTGCAAAGTCTCCAAGTGTGTATCCTGCAATCCTGTCCGTGACTGAGAGGAACCATCCCATCCTCTTGAAATGTGATCTTTTGTTTTGATCATCTCTTACAACATCTGATGAATTAAGACAATCTTCAATTTTTTTCTCCGTGATTTCTTTTATTTCTCCGCTCCAAGGATATGTGGTCCTGTGGATTAGTGCAGCAATCAAATTTTTATCAATATTTGCATCTCTTAGTAACGAGTGTAGCTTTTCATCTGTCATGACAAATCTTACGGCGTCTTCTTCATGCGGTTTGTCTACCTTTTTTTGAGGATCATAGTCATGAAACAGCGCTGCAACAAAGAGGTATGGAAAATCCTCCGAATTGAGAATGCCTTGGATGCTTTCCCATTGAGCTGCAAGTAGAGTTACATAAGTTACTTCTAGTTCGTGGATAATGTTATGATATCCGTAATACTCTACACCAAGACCCTTTGACTCGAACAGGTTTATAGTATAGTCTAGAATTTTGGCATAGCACTCTCTCTTAAAACCATTATTTACCATGATTTTTTGAATCTCTTCACGTAAGGCTACTGGATCCTGGTTCTGTAGCAACGTTTTGGTAATTGAATCTGGTGGCTTTAAGTTCTCGCTCTATTTTTAATCCTGTTTTGAGTATGTTTTCCTTTTTTGGTAGATTGTAAGTAAAACTATGGCTGCAATTATGATTATTGCAATGATGGATATGTTGGTATAATCTGCCGACCAGTTGGCTACTAGGACTTTTGGCGAGTCTGCCAATATTTCTGTAGATTCTTGATTTATGTTTCCTATGACTGGGCCTTGCCATCCTGAAAATATGTGGTTTACAAGAATATCATTTCCTGGAAGTGCTGTTATATCTACAATGGTTCCAGAGTTGTACCACCCTGTTCCTAGGGCTCGCCCGAAATTGGAGATGACATTGATATAATACTGGGTTTTGTACTCTAGATCAATTTTGTGCATTTCTGACATGTGGATCACAGGGGATCTGAAAGTGTCTGACTCTTGTCTTGAAATCACATTGATGTCAGAGTTGTCAAGTGACCACCCGTCAAGCTGCTGTCGTGTGTATTCCTTGTCAGATGATATCACATATGGCACAACAAATTGCACATCAGAGCCTGCATCAAACCAATTGTCATTTGTTGGGGATGCTGGGGAAAAAATTGCATTGGATGTTCCTTGCAGTGACATCTCAAATTGATGCTTTGCAATAAAGACAACCGAGTGGTTAGAATCTGTTAAAAGATCTAATGTGAAATTCCCATCAGATGCCCTGCTGATGGGAATAACTGGACCATTGTCAATAGAATAAGCCTGCAGGTTATATCTGCCAGGACTATCTCCCATCCAAGAATATTTCTGAGAAATTGTATGTTTTTGATGGTTGACTACATGAATGATATATGCAGTTGATGTATCATTTGCATATGTGACATTGATGATGACTTGATTATTTTGTAAATATGCTGCTTGACTGCTTGGTGCTGTGATAAAAAATAGCAAAACCTGAACTAAAAAGAGAGTTGTATAATGTCTTGGCAAAAACAATTGCATCTTTTATTACTAAAAGACCTCTATTTTCAATTTTCTAGGCAATATCAATCTCTAGAAAAGGTCAAATAATACGTGATAAAAAATAGTCTATGCGCTGGTATTCTTATGTGATTATGTCATGCATTGTCTTTTCAATAGGAATGGCACCAGTTTTTGCGCAAACATCACAACAGTATACCATAAAAGACGCACAGAGCGGTCAATCATTTCAGGTACCTTATGACATAACAGGCGCAACAGTTAGTGATATGTCAATTAACTCGCAAGACACATCACTTGTGATTTCATTGCAGGCAACTGCTGACGGCAACCTGACAGTTGCACTACCGCGGGCTCTTATTGATGCAAAAGATGGTGCAAACGATGACCAATTCTTTGTTCTAGTGGATGGTGCAGATACTGATTTTACAGAAAGTAAGACTCCTACTGATAGAACCATAACAGTGTCAATTCCTCAGGATACTACACAAGTAGAGGTAATTGGTACTCAGGTAGTTCCAGAATTTGGAACCTTGGCCTCAATAGTTCTCGCTGTTGCAGTAATTTCCATAGTTGCAGTATCTGCAAAAACTCGACTCAAGTTTTCCTAAGGGAATATAATTTATTTTTCTAACTAAATCCTGCACCAAACTGATCTCCATGTTGGAGAGGATCGGCAGAATCAGAACCTTTTAGCTTTAGATACAAAAATGCCTCGTTTACAAGCTGAATTGCAGATTCATCTTCCAAGTGAAATTGTTTTTTTGCCAAATCGTGATATTTCTTTAATCTGTCCTCATCTTGCTCATCCAGGGATATCTTGTCTTGGAGTATTAATGATGCAATTTTTTCAATCTGCGAGTTATGCTGCGAATCATTCATGTTTTATTCAAACTATTTCTTGCTTTTAAGTGATTGTCATCTATGATTCAGATTTTTCAGAATCAATGTCTTCTTCAAATTCGTCATCCAGAAATTCTACTGATTCTTCGTTGTTTTCCGAAGATTCGTCTAGAAATTCTTCCTTCTCTTTGTTCTTTTGTTGCATCATTTCTCTCTGTTTTCTTTGTACTTATAACTTAAATGTGTTATTTGGGAATGCCATCATCTTGATTAATTTTATTAAGTTACAGTGATACGCAATGCATTATGAACTCACAAAAAATACCTCTTGTGCAAGTAAGACTCCAATACGTTGCATTGATTGCATGTGTCATGTTAACATGCTAGCTTTTACCAAAGTCTTCAAGGACTGTTCTTGCATCTTGTTCTCCAGATCTTATCAACTTCTTTATAGTATCAATTGAAAAGTCTGCGTCTTCAAAAAGATAGTGCGAATCTTCACTTCTTTCTATCCTGACTATTTCTTTTATTATGGCCCCTCTCTGGCGGGCAAGCTTGTTAAACTCTGGTTCAATTTCTACAAGTTTTTTCCTGCTTGCATCATCAAGCGGGATGGATTCCAAAATATCATGCATCTTGTTTATTATTGTAAGGTATCTTGAAATTATTTTTGACGTTCGAATTGTCTGGTCTGTCTTGTCTGTATGCATGATGTCTCTTGCTCTATGCCATGACTCCATCATGTTCTTTGGGATGTCTTCTTGTCCTTTAGGAAACAGGTTTGCAAGTATAACTCGCTTGTCACACACAGGTGAGGCATAAATTACCTCCCTTAGGGGTGTATTGCTTAGTAGCGTTCCATCCCATAGGTACCTGTTACCTACCTTGGTCCACGAGATTCCATAAAATGGATATCCAGCACTTGAAAGAACATGCTCTGATGTGAAATTGTCATACTTGCTGTCAAATATGGACGGTTTTCCATTTTGGATGTCTGTTGAAGTTATTATGAGTCTTGGTCTTGAAGGATCCTTGAGTTTTGAATAATCTACAAACTTTTCGAGCGTTACTTTCAGAGGAGACATGTCATAAAGATATGGCGAGTTGTACAAAAATCCAAATGATGGTGTCAGCCAAAGTGGGAAAAATGCATTAGAGTTTCCCCATATTGCAGAATAGATTGATGATGAAATCTCTCTCATATGTTCCGTAAGAAAGGGCGATGTTACTGTCTGTGCCAATGTGAGCCAAAACTCTTCCAAATCTTTTGCAGGATTACCACTCTTTGTTGCAGCAATTATTGCAGAGTTTATTCCTCCAATCGAAGTGCCTGCAACAACATCTATCTTTATCTTGAGCTTGTCAATTGCCTTGTATACTCCACATTCATAGGCACCAAGAGATCCTCCGCCTTGGAGAACAAGTACATTTTCATTGCAATGTTTTTCTCTACCTTCTACACGCATGTATGATCTAGTTTGTGTTGTTATGTATGATGTTTTCTATGATTCTCAAAATCTCTACACTGTGTTAATGTTCTCTCACGTAAATTTTGCTTTGTTTTGTACGTGATTGAACTTGTGGAATGCATTGTGAGAGGATAATATGCCAAGTGATACTATTCCGGCTAGGATTAGATTTCGTATTGTAATGATGTCGTCTTGCTTGGTTGTAATTGTTGTCTGAAATACAACGTCGTAATTGTCCAATATCAAAAATGCAAGTGTTGCCCACGACACTATGCCTGCAAGCAGATAGCCAATTCTTGCCTTGTAAAGGACCTTGGTTATACTAAAACAAATGGCACTATACCATGCAATGGATATGACAATCCATTGTATTTCATATGCTTGCTTTCTGTTATCTATGTAATAATATGTAGTGCCTATGAAGGCAAGTGAAAAAAGACAACAAAGTAAAAGCCTGTGATTTATGGCAAAACTTGTTCTTCCTTCATTTGTAGCCATATTTGTTGTCTATTACTTGTCATTTTAAACTATGACAAGTTTTCAAAAGCAAGAACTGATATGATATCCCACGGGCTGATTGTTTTCTCATTACTCATTAGGTATGGAGATCTCATCTCTTGCATGATCCTGCATGCTTCGGTAATTGTGAGATCCTCTGATGCCCTCTTTGCTTGCTCTAGGCTGAAAATGTCTGAACCTGTTTCCAGAAAATCTCTTCCATCTCTGAGGCAGTTGAACTCTCTGACCAGTTTCTGTATGATTATTCTGTCACTGATAAAAGAGTCTGTACCATCTAGTACTAGCTTGCGAGTTTTATTGTCAAACATGCGCTGAATTATTTGCCTTACTGTATCATATTTGTGAAATGTAGCTATCTTTCTTCTTGGAACTACAGAAATTGTAGTGTTGGTTTTAAACAAAACACCTACGTCAAGAATCTTTCTTGCCGAGATTACTGAATAACCATGATATTGGTTAGGTATTATAGCAAATGCCCTTCTTGTTTGTGACCATTGTTTTGCCAACTCTGAAAACTTGGTCTTTGGATTCACAATGACAAGTTTCTTACTCATTACATCTCCTATCTTTGCCTTGTCAAGAAAACCTGGAGTCTGGTTTTTTATGATGCCCTCTAGGACCTCAATTCCTCCTACTATGCCAACTGGCTTGTCATTGCTTGTTGCAACCAGCGAATCAGTCAATGTCTCAAGGTGGTGAGGAAGAAGAGATGCGGCATCACCTAGCGTGTCATCAACTCTGATGCTTACTGCCGGTGTGGAAAATACTGATTCTGGCAAGATCTCATCTAATGTCTTGTTTGCCAGAAATAGATTCATGACGTGTAATACTCCTCTTGTAAAAGACTGTTCAGCATGTCTACACTTGCTAGGTTATTCCTTATTTGTATTGATGTGATTCTCATACATGATTCTGCTACATGGGCCTATCTTGATAGGAATCTGTCCACTATTTCTCCCAGTTTTTCTGGGTCCTCAACATATGGGGAATGACCACATCCCTCCATTGGCACAAGTTTACTGCCTTTGATTGCTGATACAAACTGGTGCGAGTATTCGAAGGGTATCAACCTGTCCTCCATGCCCCAAATTATTAGTGTAGGGACATTGATCTTTTGCAACTTGTCAAAAATGTCAGGTGCATTCTTTAATCCTAAGAGTGTAGACAGGAATACCATCTTTGCATTTGGCCTTGACATGTTGTTGACAAATCTCTCAATTGATACCTCTGATACTTGCTTGTCTGAACCTACCATCATCTGGTATGCATTTTTTACAGAATCCTTGTTTGGGTATAATGCTGCCATTGTATATGCATCCAGTGTGGGAGTAGACTTTCGCATTATGCCTGCAGGAGAGATCAAAATTATCTTTTCAATCATGGCACTTTGTGTCGCTGCACACTCGGCTACTATTTGGCCTCCAAGCGAAGTGCCTATCATGCATGTCTTTTTGATTCCAAGTGTACTGATAAAATCAAAAACAAATTTTGTAAAGAGTTCTGGAGTGTAATCCACTGAAGGTTTGTCGCTTTGGCCATACCCGATAAGATCTGGAGCGAAAATATGATATTTTTTACTCATATGGGGCATCAAGTTACTCCACCTTTCTGCATATCCTCCAAGTCCGTGTAGGAGGATCAAATTGCGATCAGAGTGACCATCTTCTAAATATCTTATGTTATTCCTGTTTATCGTAACAAATTTTTCCTTCATCAGCGTGAATCTTGAGACCTTGCAAACAAAATAAGTTTTTAGCGATATTAGTTATGACAATATCAGTAAAGCCTTGTTCACTAAAAAGATCGGAAAATAGTTAATTTTTCTTTGGAATTGTAATTATGGTGTAGTCTAACATCTTGGCATAAGATGACAGCATGAGTTTTATATAATCATCATATGATTTCATTGCTGACATGATGTTTTCTACAAATGTCTTTTGAAAACTGTTCATCATGTCTATCTCACATATGGCAGTCTTTGTTACTGCTTTTGAATACTTGTCAAATGATTCTATTGCATTTTGGTCTACTCCCATGTTGTCAAGAATCTCTTTTTCTGCAATATAGCATGTGCCAAAAAAGTCTCTTGCAATACGCAAGCCTTCCGCCTGCAAATCTGCAAAGCTTTCAATATATGTTGGCAGCAAGCCCTCAATCTTCATTATGATTTCATTTGTATTGTCCCTCACCACATCACACACTGAAAGGGAATGCTTGACATCCATAGTTTTTTCCTGGGGTTGAGATTTTGACATTTGATATTGGTTATTACATGTACATCCTTTTAACAATTTGTTATATGTAAGATTGATATCTAGTAATCTCTATATGTATAGAAATCTACTTTATTCTATTTCACATGTCTATTCCACCTGATATGAAAAAATCATTAGCAAATTACAAGCACAACTCTCTTTTCTGGACTGATCTGTTGTACCTAATGTCAAATAGGCAACAATCACTTGCTGCCACTGGACCATTTCGAAAATTTGCCATCAACGCCAAACACCTTGGCACAGAAACAATAGAGATGAATGAAGATATGGCAGAATTTAACACTAGATTGTCTGCCTACTACAAACAACTCACAGATACATGGAATGAGGCCCAAAAAGAATACACTAGAAAAGTACCTGAACTTCCAAATGATACCGAACACGTAGAGGCCTCAAAACGCATATGGATAGATATATTTGAAAACTACTTTACTAGGCTCTTTGACTCTGCTGATTTTGCTGAAAACTTTGGCAAACTTGTATCAAGTGAGCTTGAAATCGCAAAGCACTGGAACAACATGGCGTCCACACTACTTGAGAGTGCAAACATGCCTACGAAGAAAGAGATGGGTGAAGTGTACAAAGAACTACACTCTTTGCGAAAAAGAGTTGCCAAACTTGAAAAAATAGTAAACAAGGGAGGAACTTGAAATGGCAAATGAAATAAAAGTAGATCCACAGCTATTGGCAGACTTTATCAAACTAAACAAGAACATACTAGAGGCACCAAATCTTGCCCAATCTCTTGATGAGATAGATCTTGAAATAACTCCGAATGAAGTTGTGTACTCTGAAGGAAAAGTTCGATTATTACACTTTAATCCATTGGTTCAAAGGCAAATGAAGACACCGCTTGTGATTGCATATGCTTTGATAAACAGATTCCACATTTTGGATATTCATCCAAAAAAGAGCTGGGTGAGAAACTTGCTAAATCAGGGAGTTGATGTCTATCTGATTGACTGGGGAACACCAACTCAAATCAATCGACATGAGGGGTTTGATGACTATGTCAATGGTTATATGGACAACTGTATAGATTTTATTAGAAAAGAATCCTCGTCTGATGCAGTATCACTGCAAGGATATTGTACTGGCGGTACCCTCTCCACCGTTTATTCTGCATTACATCCTGAAAAAATAAAGAACTTGGTTCTTACTGCCCCCGTGATTGACGGAAGAAGAGATAGTACCGTAGTATCAAACTTGGCAAAACATATGGATGTTGACAAGTTGGTAGACACACTTGGCAACATGCCTCCTGAGCTGATGTATTATGTTTTCTCAATACTAAAACCATTTGAGCAAGGCTTTGAAAAATATCTTAATTTCTTTAAAAATATACATGATAAAGAATATGTTGAAAACTTTATTCGAGTGGAAAAATGGATCTCTGATACACCTCCAATTCCAGGAGAGTTGTTCCGCCAGTGGATAAAAGATGTCTACCAAGAAAATCTCTTGATAAATAACAACATGTACGTGGGGGGAAGACGGGTGTCTCTGAAAAATATTGCCATGCCGCTTCTTACACAGGTTGCAGTGGGTGATCACTTGGTATCGCCCGAATGCAGCATGCCGATTCACTATTCTGTATCAAGTCAAGACAAGACGCTAAAGATATACCCCACTGGGCATGTGGGCATGATCGCAAGTTCATTTTCACAAAAAAAGGTTCTTCCTGAATTTGGCCAATGGCTTACCGAAAGATCTGAAAAATAAAAAATGAAAAATTAATGGTTAGTTCTTGCTTGGAGTCCATGCTGAGAACCATGATTGAAGTATACTTGAATCCATAGTTGTGAATGCCTTCAGGTTGTCATTGAATGTCTTGATGTTTTGTCTTGCTGCTTCCATTGCTGCTAGTACTGCCTTGTTTTGTACAGAACTAGTTTTTACTATCTCCTCTGTTGCATCGTTGATTGCTTTGAGATAAGTTGGTGGAAGGTTTGCATTAAAGCCACTCTTTGTTGCTGTCTCTTGCTGGAACTCAATTGCTGTCTCTACTGCATTCTTGTATGCTGTTGCAAATTCCTGCTGGAGATTTGAAACTGCCTGAATGTATTGTGTGACATTTTTTTCTGCTTCTTCAAAATATCGATTCATGTTTTGTTTGTATACTGCATATGCCTCTTTTGTTTCTGTCTTGCTCATTTTTTCACCTCCTGTCGTGAATTACTTTTATGGATTGGAACTACAATCACTTGTACCAAATCGTTTTCCTTGATTCCTATTGCCTCTCTTTCTGCTTCGGGTATGGAAATTCTGCCATTGCTTCCAACTGATGTCTTAAACGCACCCCATGATGAAAACTGGGGTAAGTTTTGTGCAAGGTTAAACCAGTTGTACATGGCCTTTGATCCACTCTCTGCAAAATTTTGTACAAAATCTGTCTGTGTCTTGGTTGTTTTGTCTGCCATCTCTTTTAATGTATCAAGTGGGTTGGTTTGGTTTGTACGATTCATCATATCGCCAAATGTTCTCATAAAGTCCATCTGTGCCTTGCCGCTTCGCTGGATCCATTCTCTAAAGATTGCCGATGGGTCAGGTTGGTCATAGTTACCAGTCATTGGTAATGGTAACCTACCAAAGGTATATAATAGTATCCTTCTGTAGCTGAGTTGATGTCTATTAAGACAATCAATCCTGCAACTGAAGTTGTCATATCTGAATATCAAAACATAACAGAAGCAGATCTGAAAAATAAAATAACCAAGGCACGAGGGGCCTTTTCTAAATGGAAGGTTGATTCTAAAAATAGGGCAATGTTTTTACATCTCTTGTCCGAAGAGCTTCGAAAAAACAAGGAATCTCTTGCAAAGGTAGCTACTCAAGAGATGGGAAAACCACTCAAGGAGTCACTTGCCGAGGTGGAAAAATGTGCATGGGTAATGGAGTTTTATGGAGATAATGGAGAGACGTTTCTAAATCCTGAAGTGGTAAACACTGATGCAAGAAAAAGTTTTGTTGCCTTTGAGCCAATTGGTGTTATAGCAAGTATAATGCCATGGAACTTTCCATACTGGCAAGCATTGAGATTTGCTGCACCATCATTGATGGCTGGAAATACCATTGCGCTCAAGCCTGCAAGTGTGACCATGCAATGCGGCATTGAAATAGAAAAAATGTTTACAAAAACTGGATTTCCTGAAGGAGTGTTTCAAACACTTGTAAGTGATTCCAGTATGGCTGAAAAATTAATTGATTCTGATATAAATGCAGTAACCTTTACTGGAAGTAATATCGTTGGTGCAAAAGTTGCACAACGGGCAACATCGCAAATCAAGAAATGTGTTTTGGAGTTGGGTGGAAGTGATCCATTCATAGTCTGCTCTGATGCAGATATTGAAAAGGCATCAACTGGTGCGGTCAAGGGAAGGTTCATCAACTGCGGACAAAGCTGTATTGCATCAAAGCGATTTTTTGTGATGAAAAACCTTGCAAAAGAGTTTATTGAACAATTTGTGCAAAAGGTGGAAAAACTAAACGTGGGAGATCCAATGTCTGATAGTACAGACATTGGACCACTTGTAAATGCCGATGGACTCCATAGGATAGATGAAATGGTAAAAGATGCCGTCAGCAAAGGAGCCAGAGTTCTCACTGGAGGCAAAAGGCTCAAAGACAAAGGCTACTTTTATGCGCCAACAGTGCTTGACAATGTTACCCCGGACATGATGGTAGCACATGAAGAAGTGTTTGGACCAGTGGCCCCTGTGACTGTGGTTGAGGACGAAAATGAGGCAGTAAGGCTTGCAAACTCATCACAATATGGTCTTGGAGCGAGCATATGGACCAAAAATCTTGAAAAAGCAGAAAAATTGTCTAGATTGATAGAATCAGGAATTGTTTCAGTAAACAATGTGGTCATATCTGATCCAAGAATTCCGTTTGGAGGTGTCAAGCAGAGTGGATTTGGACGCGAACTCTCAAGATATGGAATGCTTGAATTTGTAAATGTCAAGTCTGTGAGATACTATGATCAGCTTGTCTTACACCATCGTGTGGAATAGACTTTTTTATCAAAATATTTTTCTGTAAATTATTTTATGACTTGAAAATATCTTCTATGACATTAAATTTTTTCTAAATTAAAAAGAATAGTCCTATCTAATGAAATAGGACTGCAGTAATTATTCCTGCTCCGATAATTGCACCTAGTCCCAAAAACAGGATATCGTATGCTATTATTTTTTTGAATGGAGCACGAACCTCTGTTGCCCACACAGTGGGGTTGGTTGGCTTGTCTGTCATACATGTAGTTATGTGAACAAACTGATAACATATCATAAGCTTGTTTTGTTATTGTTAAGCTAAGTTGTTTAATCGATTTTTTATTTTATGAATTGAATTGACAATTAGCTTGTCCTACTGCAAAATACCCTTTGGAGTTTTCGTGTAATTGATAAATATGATACACTGGTAATTATCATGAAAATGCGTACAGATACTTGTAGACATTGTGGTTATGAACTTGAGATGCTAAAGAAATGCCTCATTTGTAATAAACCCTACAAGTTTTACTGTAAATCCTGTAGACAAGAAAGTGAAGAACAGGTGCACTATGATTGCAAGTAAGCTTGTTTTATAATGGGCATTATTTTCAATTTGTTTGAAATGAAGTATGCTGTAATATCTGCAATCTTGCTTGCAGGCTTTGCAGTTTTGTCTTTTCTAATTGTTGGAAATAATGCTAGTGTTTCAGAGTGGGATCATTCATCATTTGTAACAGTAAATCATCCCAGTGGCAAAACCATTAACAACATAATGGTAGAGTTGACAAAATATGGTAGGGAGGTAGTGTGGATTGGAGTTACTGCCATATTCTTTGTCTTTGGAAAAAAAGATGGTCGAAAAGCTGCAGTTTTGCTTACTGTGACCTTTTTGATCTTAATTCCTCTTGGAACTATAATAAAAGATGAGATAGACCGACCAAGACCTGTATCACCAAGTGAGAATCTACTTGTAAAAAGTGAAACCGATCCATCTTTTCCGTCTGGTCACGCAACAATTGTTTCTGGTGGTGCCGCCATACTACTTTTGAGATTTCATAGGGGAAGGCAGATTATTGCCTCTGTAATTCTTGGAATTGAGGCATTGCTTGTTTCCTATTCTAGAGTTTACGTTGGTGCACACTATCCACTAGATGTCGTGGGAGGAATTCTTCTTGGTACTGGAATAGCATGTGCTGTAATTGCTTCAAGCAAATACATGGGACCAATTTTTTCTCGTATAGATTCAATGAAAAGATGACTGTTTCTTAAAAATATGAAATCTGTTAGCGTGAATAAAATTTCTAATCATTTAGAAACCCAATAATACTGGATGGCCATCACAGAATATGAAAACCGTTTATGATAGACCCTGAAGTCCAAAAGACACGAAACATGACATTTGAAATTAATCCTGTTATAGTAAACAGGTGGTCACCACGATCATTTGCACCATGTGATCTAAGTGACAAAGACTTGTTTTCTCTCTTCGAGTCTGCACGATGGGCACCGTCTTCTTCTAACAGTCAACCATGGAGGTTCATCTATACAAAAAGGAACTCTGCAAACTGGGATGACTTTTTCAATCTGTTGATTGATTTTAACAAACAGTGGTGTACCGATGCATCAGCTCTAGTTGTTGTTGTATCTAGAAAGAACTTTGAGCATAATGGTCAACCGTCAATAACGCACCAGTTCGATACTGGAGCAGCATGGGAAAACTTGGCAATTCAAGCAGTATCTCAGGGATTGGTTACACATGCAATGGCTGGGTTTGATTATGACAAGGCAAGAAAGACACTACAGGTACCTGATGATTATGATGTAATGGCAATGATTGCAATAGGAAAAAGAGGTCCAAAAGAAAGACTGACTCCTGAACTTCAAGCACGGGAGACTCCAAATACTAGAAAGCCCTTGTCCGAAATTGTGATGGAGGGCAAGTTTGGAAACAAGGCCAAGTCACTATGACTAGTAACATATCTCCAGAGGTTGCAAAATTAATTGAAGACAAAAACTTTGCATTTATTGCTACCTTGATGAAAGATGCCTCGCCACAGATAACTCCGGTATGGATAGACCTAGTTGATGGGATGATTCTTATAAATACTGCAAAAGGTAGGGTAAAGCAAAGAAATGTCTCAAGGGATCCAAGGGTTGCGATCTCTATTGTTGACAGAAACAATCCTTACAACATGGTGACAATCCAAGGTCATGTAGTAGAACAGACAACTGATGGTGCAGACAAGCACATCGATAAAATGGCAAAAAAATACCTGGGAGTTGATAAATATCCGTTTGCAATGCCTGGTGAAGAAAGGGTCCTCTTGAAGATTGTTCCTAAAAAAATATTTCACATGCCACCTCGTTCCTAGTGTTGGATCTATGTCTTTGACAGGTCTTGGGAAAATGATTAATAGCTCAACATTATGACCTAATTCCATCTTGCCCGTTCCGATAAACACAGGTGATACTGCTTGGCTTATGATAGCATCTAGTTTGGTGCTGCTTATGATACCTGCACTTGGTATGTTTGAGGCTGGCCTTTTACGACAAAAAAACGCAGTCTCTGTCTTTATGCAGATCTTCTTTGGTCTTGCATTGCTAAGTGTGATGTGGTTTACAGTAGGTTTTAGTCTGACTTTTGGTCCTGATACTGGTGAAGGAATCACAGGTAACATGGACTGGAGATTCCTAAAAGGAGTGTCTCAAAATGAGGGACTCCATTATGCGCCAACTGTACCTGGAGTCTCGTTTGCAATGTTCCAGATGATGTTTGCAGTAATCACGCCACTGATACTTACTGGTGCAGTGGCAGAGCGAATGAAGTTTAGTGCATATGTCTTGTTTATCGTGGCGTGGAGTGCTCTGATCTACTATCCACTGGTACACTGGATCTGGGGGGATGGATGGTTGCACAAGCTTGGTGTGGTTGATTTTGCAGGAGGAATGATTATACACACAACAACAGGTGTTGGTGGAATTGCAGCTGCCCTGGTACTTGGTAGAAGACTTGGATTTGGCCCGGGTATCATGGTCCCGCACAATATTCCACTTGCAGTTCTTGGATCTTCACTTCTATGGCTTGGTTGGTTTGGATTTAATGCTGGAAGTGCATATGCTGCAGGCTCTCTTTCCGGAATTACTATAGTAAATACGCAAATGGCATCTGCTGTCTCATGTCTTATCTGGGTTGTAATATTTTGGATTCGAACAAGAAAATCTAGTGTGATTGCTGCAATCAATGGGGCAGTTGCAGGTCTTGCAGCAATTACCCCTGCTTCAGGATACGTGGGAGTAGAATATGCTGTAGTGATTGGAATCATTGCAGGCTTTGCATCATCACTGATGGTGCCAGTGCTCAAGGAACGATTGAAGATAGATGATGCGCTTGACATTGGCGCAGTTCATGGAGTTTCAGGAATTATTGGCTCATTACTTGTAGGAGTATTTGCCAACTCTGCAGTAAACCATCTTGGAATAAACGGATGGTTATTTGGAAATCCAGGACAACTTGGGGCTCAGGCAATTGGAGTCGGCATTGCAATACTGATGGGATTTGGAGGCACGTGGCTAATTCTCAAGATAATCAAGGCCTTAGTTCCGATAAGGGTGAGTCCTAGTGTAGAAGAGGCAGGACTTGATATTGAAGAGCATGCAGAGAGGGCGTACTCTGACGAAGAAGAATATGGTAAGCTCTAATATCTTGGGAATCTAGAATATCTTAAAATAGAAAATTTGTATCTATGATATACCATGGGTGGGTTTGAAAAGAACTGTCCTGTATGCGGTAAAAAGTTCACCAGTCTTGTAGAATATACTAATCATATTGGCATTGATCACAAAGACATATCGCCAGAGCAAATACTAAAGATCAACAAGGAAGACAAGTGGTCATTTTCAAACTAGTGATGATATCCTCATTTGGGATCATCTTGAAATTTCTTTAAAAGTGAATCAATCTTTTTGTCTAGCTCTTGTATTGCATCAAATGAGTACTCGTGCTTGTCATCAAAGTCTGCGAGTTTTTTTAAAATTTCACTGTGGTTTTCCTCTAGTTTTTCTATTCTTCCTAGTATCTTGTCCTGTTGTTCTGATGTGCGTTTTTGTCTGTTGTAAATCCACCAGCTAACTATGCCTCCAACTATTGCGCCCCCTAAGATTCCAAGGTATGTCGAGGACGCATTGCTCATATCGGAACAGTTCTTGGAGATCTCTGTCATACACCCCCAAATGTCAAGAAAAAAAGGTAACATGTCGATATGTCAAAAGACGTCTTGAGGCATTTTTACATTATCTATGAGCATCAATTAACGATGTTGTGAAATGATTGTAAGTATGATGGCTTGAAAAACACTTGATGTTCAAATCTTGGGCAAACAAAACCTGATCTTGGGTTACTTGATCTTGTCTAAAAATTCAGATATTGGTCTTTGATATGTAAACTCGTCAAGATACTTGTTTACATCTCTTACAATACCATGGTGGGAGTTGCCAAAGAGATCTTTGAGAACCTTGCTTAGGTATTCTGGATGCTCATAGCAGTCAGATATACTACACTTGTACTTTTGATGTAACTCTGTCTCGACTTTTTCTAATGTGTTTTTGCTTATCTTCAATAGCGTGTGCTCTATGGCAAGCACCACTATTGCCTTCATTTCGTTGACATCTATTCTACTCATTTGGTCTTCTTCCTATCTTGGTCGCTCATTGTACTGTGCATTGACTTCTCTACGTTTAGTATACTAAATTCCAAGATGTTATCACTTTGTATCTGTTATATGAAAAGAGTCTGGAACTAGTCTGGGATCATTGATTCCAATCTGGAACTGTGAGGGCCAATTCTAAGACATATTTTTTAAAACCATGTGACATGTCTTGCAAAGAAAAGTGTTGCGCATGATTATGAAGACATTGTTCAATTATATGTTCAAGCTATGATATTCCTATACCATGTCAGACGATGATAACTCTGATTTTTTTGTCAAGGCACACGAACACATTGAGATAATCAGTACTGAAGATGAAAGGATAAAAATCATTGGCGAAGAACTAGCAAATGACACTGGCAGAGCAATATTTGGCAAAATATCTCAGGGAGTGTCAAGCACAAACGATCTGGCAAAATCACTAAACATTTCGCTTCCTCTTGTCAACTGGCATATCAATCGTTTGCTTGGTGTAGGATTGATAAAAGTAGAGAAAATTGAGCTTAGCTCCAAAAATAAAAAAATGAAGTATTATGGTCCAGTAAAAACGGCATTTGTGATAGTATCTCCTGAAAACCCTGCCGAAAATAACGTTTCAAAATCAAAAAAAGAGGCAATTTTTCTACAGCTGCGTCATTATCTAGCAAGTATTGTAGCCTTTGTTATAGTTGGTCCTGTGATCTACCTTGTAGAACAGAACCAGATTGCAAATCCGAAAGCGCCAGTTCAAGAGATTGTGCAAAAAAGCCTGCCACATGCAACTGAATCTCTGAGAAGTAATGGTTCCATTGCTCCATTTGCTACTACTCACATCCTAAGTCCGGAACCGTCTATTGCATCAGCAGATCCTGTGATGATTGCAATTGCAATAGCTGGAGCTACTGTTGCATTTCTTACAGTATTTTTTGGAATGCGTGCATTTGCAAAATTAAGAAAAATAAAAAATTAATACAATATTATGCTTTGGTCTAGTTTTGATAAAAATACATTATGTTGCTTGTTGTAACCTAAATTTTTAAAAAAAATTAAGTTAAAATGAAATTTAATCAAAGCCTATTAACTCTGCTGATATTGTGATATCTAATGACAACTCCGAAAAAAACCATGCTTGCAACACTTGCTGCAGTCTTGATTGTTTCAACTGCCATATTTGCAAGCCTGGAGATTTCTCAGAAAGGGGCCTATGGACAACAAGTGTCTGTAATACCAGCATCACGAGAAAGGACAGCATCTGTCACAGGTTCAGCAACCACATCTGTATCGCCAGATTTGGTTACTGTTCAGTTTGGTGTTGACACTGAGGCAAAGACTGCCAAGGATGCATCAAGTTCAAACTCTCAGGTGATGAATGATGTGGTAAATGCTGTTTTGAACAGTGGAATAACCAAAGATGAGATCAGCACTGCTGGATTTTCAATTTATCCAGTGTACAATGATTCTGTGCCTGATCCAACCACTGGTATACACAAATCAGTATTGACAGGCTACCGAGCTTCAAACACCTTGTATGTCAAGACAACCAAACTGTCACTTGCAGGAGATATCATTGATGCTGCAACAGGTGCAGGGGCAAACAGAGTAGACAACATTTCGTTCTCACTCTCTCCTGACAAGCAACAAAGCATACAAGATGATCTGCTAACTAAGGCCGTCCTGAATGCCAAGTCGCGAGCACAAAAAGCACTTGATCCTCTAGGCCAGAAGATAATAGGCGTAAAAATGGTTAGCTTGTCAGAGTTTACCATGCCGCCAGTTCCAATGTATTATGGTGCCATGTCTATGGCTGAAAAGGCAACGCCTGTATTTACGGCAAACCAACAAGTAACAACTACTGTGAACGTAACCTTTCTAATAGGAGACCAGTAGTTTTACATTTTTTCATTTTTTTGAATTGTGTTGGCAGTACCTTATGTCCACTATCATATCCATTTACAAATTGTCATGAATATTTTTCAGAAATTACGTGTATATTGATAATTGATTGGAAATTTTAAAAATTAATCCGAATAATTTCTAGATATTTTTAAGACATATCAAAAATTTCATATATTATGAACACGAATTATTATGGTGGAAACCGCATATGTAATGATAAATTGTGAGATGGGTGCGGAGGGGACAATTGTCGAAGGTGTGAAGTCGTTTGATTCAGTAAAGGAAGTGTCAGGCGTATTTGGCAACTATGATATCATAGTGAAACTAGAATGCTCAGATATAGACGAAATACGTGATATCATTGCAAAAAAAATACGTCATCTGTCACAAGTAAAATGTACTACTACCCTAATGTGCGCCAATTGAGTAATGTGAGTACAAATGTCAGTGCTCTGCCATTGTAAAAATTGCCATTTGGGAAAAAATGTCTTTTAACCAGCAGGATGTTATTATGGTATAATGGAAATAATGGGTAGAGGGTTTACGCAAATAGTCCGGGAGATGCCTTGTTATTTTCATATCTTTGGCAAATTTACAGGCTACAAGTTATTTCATCGCAAGAGTCCCTTGTATGGCTCTGCTGATATAATCAACGTGTGCAACCTGCACTGTACTCACTGCTATTGGTGGCTTAACAGAAAAGAAAATGAGGAGCTCACAATTGCGCAATGGCAAAAAGTGATTGATGAGAAATTTAAGAAAAGACATGTGTTCATTATTACTCTAGTTGGAGGTGAGCCCACTCTTCGACCTGATGTCATTGACTTGTTTGTAAAACAGTTTCCCAAAAGAATCTGTATCGTATCAAATGGAACAATGCCGTTGAAAAAAATTCCAGATCTATACTTTTACTGGATATCAATAGATGGCACAAAAGAGATTCATGACAAAATTCGCGGTCCTGGATCATATGATAAAACCAGAAAGAATGTTCTTGAGTATGTGAAAAATAATGGAGAGAAAGCATGGAAGGATGTATGGATTACGATGACCATAAACTCGCAAAACTACAAGACGGTACAAGATGTGGCACAAGAATGGCACGACTACACAAATAAGATTGGATTTCAATTTCATACTCCATTTGCAAAAAATGATCCACTCTTCTTGCCATTTGGCCCTGAGCGAACTAGAGTAGTTGATGATATCATTGCAATGAAAAAGAAATTTGATGATAAATACATCATAAACCCTGACAGTCAGCTTGAATTGATGAAGAAAAACTGGGGCGGAAAGGGGACTATTCCAATTGATTGTCCTACGTGGGCAATTGTATCAGTTGACCACATGGGAAGAGAAAAAAAACCATGCTGCATTGGTAGTGCAGAAAACTCTTCGATGCAACCAATATGTGAGGAGTGTGGCCTTGGATGCTATTCTGTACTTGTTGGATATGGCATGAAGGGATAATGCGGTATATTTGAAATAGCGACACATGATTTTAGAGTATGTCTAAAATTTACCATGTTTTATTGTTTAATCTTTTTTCTTCTATCTATAAAGAAAATAATTACACCTATTACTATCACTATGAGTCCAAACTGACTTATGATTGATAATTGGTTGCTAATTGACAACATGTGATAATTTGCATCTGCAATCACACTTGAATTGGCCGGATTAATTGTAGGAATCAAATCAAGAACAAGTTGTGAAAGAAAATGTCCTACTAGGAACATTCCTATTCCTGCTAGTAAAATTCCGACACCTCGATTTATTTTCATCTTTTTGCAAGTCTTGGAAGCATGATTGCTAGTGAAAATATGGCTACTGTAATAATCAGTGCTCCTGCGGGAAATTCTGGAACTATGCGAGGCTTTGAAACAATTCCTGAGATTTCCGAGTCTGCAAAACTGTTTCCATTTAGATTCTCAAATCCAATTGTGATGGGGCCTGAATAGTTTGCTGGGAAATTGACATCAATTGTATTTGGGTTATCGTTATTGTTGGTTGTGCCACTCTTGTGGAACATCAGCCCATTTTTTCCGGCTATTATGGAAAAGTCATAATCTATAGAATTTACTGTCTTGTTTGTCAGGTATGGATCAAGAATCTGGAAACTAAATCTTGTTGTCTGACCTGAAATGATTTTTGGCGGATCCCAACTAAGGCTTACTTTGTACTGGGCATTTCTTGTGTACTGTGTTATTGGAAATGCTGTTTCATTGCTTGGCGAAATTGTAAAGTCCATCTCTGGTTTGGAACTTTGTTGTGCCGCAATGGCGTTTACTTCCTTCTTGTATAGTATAAGGTGTAGGATTCTGTATTCATCAGAGGAATAATCATCTATGCTGACTGCATTATCTGGCAACTCTACTCCATTTACATATGCATTATACTTTGTAACTATGAAATTGGTAAATGTTCTTGGTATCTTGAGTTCTTGATGTACCACTGTTACTTGTTTTAGGTTGTCTTGATTCCAGTTGAACGGCATTGAAAAACTCATCTTCTTCTTGTCTGAATCATACTGGAAATTTCCAATCTGATCATAATATGCAATTATTGTAACTGTCTGCTTGCCGTCTTCGTTGTCATTTATGTGGTATTCTTTGGTCTCTGGAATTGATATTGCAGCATTGTATGATTTACTAATTTGATTATTATAGGAACCCATTGTGAGAACATCTATCTTGAACTTGTACAATCCACCTGATGCAAAAACTGGTCCCTTTATCTGGTAACTTCCACTGTGACCCAAGAAGCCAGGAAATATTCCTCCCTGCTCGCTTATTGAAATTTTGTCTGAAGAATTGTCTGGTACTACATCGAACAGAAAATTACCACTGTCGCTCATAAATACATGGCCAAAAAGTGCTTGGTCATTTTTGAAGGCAGAAACAGCAAGTGTTACCTCTTGGAATGGCTCTTGATTTGAGGCATCCTGTAAAACGAAGTTTATTTGAGTACCAACATGATTGTTGTCAATCAAAAAAGGTGAAGAATTGATTGATAGTGTAACATTCTTGTTTCCAATCATTGCAGGAGGAAGTATCTCACTTGCAAGTCCATCTCCATAAGCTGACAAGAGAATAAAACTTGGAAATAAAATACATGTAATGGCAAGCAGGATTGGTATACTCGTCAATTCGTAGTGTCTTATCTTGTAACTCTAAATAAATAGTAGGCCGATTCTCGTATGATCGCATTGGTTTTTTTATGTATCAGAACACAACACCTGTACTTGGAAATATGTTGATTATTGCTAAAGGTTTGAGAACGTATCTGCAAAGTTATACGCAGTTCTCTCAAGTAATACTGGGCTGTATCTTTCTATAATTTCATGTACCATATCTGGGTTTTTCAAAAAGTATACTTTCTTTAGTTCTATGATTTTTATCTCTACTATTTCATCATCAACAAGTTTTGCAAGAAATGTCGAAACCGTGGAAGGGGCCTTTTTCACTTTTTGAACTATCTCGTTGAATGAAAGCAGTTTGCCTTCTAACAATGATAATAAGATGTATCTTTGTGTGTCTCGCCTAAGACTTGTTATCAACATTGATTCTTCTTCTGTGACAAAAAGAGGATAGAATCTAGTCTCTCCAGATTTTCTATCTATCTTTACACTTCCATTCTCTTCTAGTTTTCTTGCATGATAGCTTAGAACTCCATTCTTTAATCCTGTCTCCCTCATTATCTCCCTGAATTTTATTCCTGGATTTTTTTCAATAATGCTTATGATCTCTATTTCTCTATTCATGTTAATCCTTCCTAAACACACTGAGTGCAAACATTCCAAGCGTTGATAACTCAAAGAAATGCCCAAGCTCGCCTGCTGGGAATGGGCCCAAATAATACGTGTATTGCCATGCTGCATCTACAAGAGATAATGCCTCTGCTATTACAAAAAGTGAAAATGCAAGCATTGTGAAAAATAATCTCTTGGTTTTAACTCTAGAATATGCAATTGCAGATATTATGCTTAAAAATACTGCCAGACTTATGCCGCTGAGATGAATGAGTATGTGAAAGATCTGAAATTTGTGGAAAATGTGTGGTAAGATTACTGGTATTGCCAAAACACCTATGACCGCAAACATAATCAGAGTCAGTAAATTGGACCTGTTTTCTATTATGCTGTCATACTTGGACATGGCATACATTGGTCTAAAATTGAATTTAAACGAACTGGTACAACTCTCGAATGAGTTCTAATTTCTTGAACTGATGTATCATGAATGGTATATTCGATGAATGTACCACTTTCCTTATTTTGTGAAATGGTATGTGATATACACAGCGTATCGGTTCGACTTCATCCTTCTCATATCTCCGCTGTATGGAAAACGTGCGCCCATGCAGCAAAGATCTGAGTTGTAATTTGAAAATCTGTTTCATGTGTTATGGTTGTAAAATCTTATAATTCAATTTCGAGTGATTAATGGTATCCATCTTTGATATGTGAGACTCTTTCAAGGCACGAAATTTATTTCATAGCATGTGTTGGTACTAGATTGTCTTCTGACTCTATGTATGTGGTTTCATCTCGGTGTACACATTTGGTATTAAAAAATCTGTTTTACTTTGTTGGTATTATTTTGAAGGTCTAGTGCTGATCTAGCATAGAAATATGCAACTCCTATAAAACCAATCATGATGGAAGGTGCAGCTAAATCGCTGTATGAAAATCCCAAATTAGTGATTGGCAAAGTAGATTGTGAATTTTTAACTGGTGATGACGGATTTGCTGTTGTGGTGACTATGGCTATTGCATGAGATCTCTGTTCTGCTAAAATTGGATGACCGTCTGCATCAGCAGTCAGGTACTGGGTAAAGGAAGACTCCGTTGGGATGGAAAACTCGTTTGTGTTTCCTGTTCGAGGATCAACCACTGCAATTTTATCTAATGTGTGTTGTGCTATCCATATCTCATTATTGTTGTCAAAAACCATGCCAAAAGGCAATCCATTTTGGTCTAGATTGTATCTTGTAAACGTTTTCAATAATGGATCAAATTTAGTAATTGCTTTTCCGTCATGCTCTGATATGAAAAGATTTTCTGAAAGTGGATCTGCAACTATGGCAGTAGGGCTAGCAAGTGTGATATTTTGATTTTTTGTAGGGTACTCGGAAATTAATTGCATGTTGGAACCATTTATGTTTGCAATTTTTCCAGTTCCACTCTCTGTAACCCAAGTTTGATTTGCTACCTGGTCGACATAGATTCCAAGTGGAACTGATCCGGCAGGAAGCTTGATTGAAGTAAATTTACTGCTGATGATGTTGTACTTTAGAACCTCGTCCGTACTTGATGCTGACAGCCATATGTTATCTGTTCCGTCATATGCTATGCCAGAAAGAATTCCTTTGGTGGGTAGAGTATACAACTTGTTCGAATTGTCTGAAGGATCAAAATTGCCTAGTGTTTTGTTTATGGGGTCAATGTACCAAATGGTATTTTTATTATCCAGTACTATTGATGTAATCAAATTTACATTGTTGATCTTATGCTCTGTGAATTTCTTTGAATCTAGGTTGAAATCAAACAGTCTTCCACTTCCAATTTTTGAATCTCCAAACCACACCACGTTTCTTTGCTTATCGTATATTGGGACAAGTGGCATTGTTGAATTATCTGGAATTTTAAATTCTTGTATGTTAGCTGTCATTTGACTGGGTTGGGGTTTGAAAATTAAATTATAGGTGGCTACTAGGCTCAATGCGTTTGCGGTATTGGGCGTTCCTTGTACCTCCATCTTCCAATTTCCAGGTATGGTTATAGCGTCAGTATCTATTGTAAACACTCCGTTGGAAACTTGAGTCGCATTGAGGCTTAATGGACCAATTCCCCTGTCAATTTGATTTAACGAGACAAAAATATCTGTTGTATCAAGCGGTTTTCCTTGATTGTCCAAGAATGAAATTTTGATATTGTTGGAACCAACATAGTATGGATCTATTGCCACTGTTATTCTGTTTCCATTGTCCACAAATCTAGTATCTGAAAAAACCGTAGTTGAATGATCTGGAAGTGACAACGCAAATGCACTTGATTTTTGTATTATCTGATCTTGAAACTCTGTTGCAGGAAGACCAGAGTTTACCAATAATGCAATAGTAACTATCAACGCAATCCCTGCAGCAGATTCAATTTTTGCGCTAATGCCAAATTTATTCAAAAGTGATTTTGTGTGGTGACCATTGTCAATAGATTCTGAACCAGCTATGGCGCCTCTGATGACAGTAGTTTCTTTCTTTGTCATTGAGGCGAGAATTGATTTTGCTTTGTTATGTACTGAAATCTGGTGATATCCTCCAACCACTAGCATGATTCCTGCAAAAACAAATTTTGTAATCAATATTTTTCCATAAATTGAAGAGATCGTAAGTGAAAGATCACTTTCAAGTAGATATAGTAAAAATGGCCCTGTGATTAAGACTGCACCAAGTATTGGTAATACGGTGGTAGAAAATTTTGGTATCATCATGGATAAGACTGCAGACGGTGTATGACTGTCCTTCATTTCTTTTAGTTTTGAGATTAGTACCCAATCAATGTAGATGACACCTCCAATCCATATTGATGCCGCAAGATTGTGTATGAAATCAAGTGTGAATGGTAAACCGCCAATTGCAGCACCATGACTTATTATGCTTGTAGTTGCAAGAACTGCAAAACCGGTGACAAGTATTGCAGCAGTCCATCCGGTAGGAATTTCCAAATTTGATTTTCTTTGTCTCAAATACAAGATAGATGTTAACGCAAGTAATGCTGATGAAAAGATCATTCGGATTAGCCATGACTGGCCAAATTTTGTCAGAACTGCATCTGCAAATCCTGTGTTAAGTGAATATGCTACGGATAATATCATACCAAAACCAGAAGCAAATACTACTACAGCGCCTATGAGCATTAGCGTAGAAGCGCGTCGGTCCGTGTTGAGACGAACATTGTACATGATTTTTTGAAGTCCATTTATTTTTCCTACTGGCCTCCATAACCATAGTGTGGAAAATGCTGTACCGACTACAATTACTTGACCTAGTATGGCAGGAAATCTTGCTACTGCATCTGGTATGGAAATGACATCTGAATAACTAACAGCTTTTGTTGTTGGTGACGATGGAGCTTGTACACCTACTGCAAAGACAAAAGCATTTTCCGTAACATGACCATCTGTTTGGTCCAAGACCTTTGTGGACACAGTATATACTCCATTTGTAAGTCCTGAAGGTAGAGTTACAGTAAGAGCAGTCTGATCACCCTTGATGTATTGTTCATCCTTGTTTTCAATTTCTTTTCCTGTGGGATCAAGAACTTTAATTTGGCTGTAATGGATGTCTACTGGATCTGTAAAGTAAACATCAATCTTTGATGGCGGGGAACTAAGTGACTGTGATGGTTTTGGATCACTGTTTGCTATTAATGCATGTGCATATGAATTTGGAATGTGAGAAATTGTTAGAATTGCTAATGGTGAAACAATCAACAAAAAAATAATTAGTTTTTGTTTTTGTGATTTTTTCAAGTAGTATCCAAATTGTCTTATTACTATTTCATCCTTGCTAAGTTTTTCAGTATTTCTGTTTTCAAGAATTTTCAAAAAATTTCATTCGATGTTTGTACTATAATCTTTTTAAATAACATGTAATTAACGATGTACGTGAAAAAAGTAGTAGCATTATGTTTAGCAGGAATTATAGTTGTAGGTATGATTTACACACATCCTGCATTTGCTCACAATTTTGGTGGAGATCAAAGTGCCACCTTTATCGCAAAGACATATGAGATAAAGGCAGAAGTTAACCAAGTCGCAAAAAATATTGGAAATGCTGACTCTATTGGTTATTATGCTGATGCACTAAATGAATATTGGAACGCAAATGACACAAAGGAAATGGGCGAACGTAATTCCCTTTTAGCAAAGGAAATTCCTGATACCATTAATGCCACCCTTGAGGCGGCAAAGTCTGGTGATTCTGCCAGTGTTGATTCTCACATCTCTGATCTTAACGGTTATCTGGCAGAAGCACTTCAAGCAAGAGTTGATCCTGACAAGGCAAACAATTCTACAATTCAGGCTTTGGCAGTAGCGTATGTATCAAAGGAAGTGTTGGAAAAATATGGTACTGCTATCAATTCCACTGTGGACTTGACTGACATGAGTAACATGAATATGAACAACATGAAGAACGGTAACAATACTGGTGGAATGAGTAGCAGCGGAAGTATGAATGGAATGAGTATGGCACCACAACCTCAGGCCATTGTTGACCAAAATGCTTATGACAACTCCATTGCACTTGCTATGTCTGCACAACAAATGTTTAGTGATGTTGCATCGAAAAATCCATCAAATACATACAACAGCAAGATCTCTGATGCATTTACAAAGTTAATTTCTGATCTTAATGCAAAGGCTGATGGGAATACAATAATGATGGATGTTCATGAGGGTATTCATCCGGGTCTTATCTCTGGCTATAACGTTCCTCTTGAATCATCATCTACTACAGCAGGTAATCCAAATGCCGCTGTGCCTGAATTTCCATTGCCAGTCTTATTGACTTTGATCTCTGTCGCTGGTGTAATCACAATCACTAGACTGAAAGGTTTGCGATAAATATCAGGGAATTATGTAATATTACAATGAACACAAGAATTCTTGCAATAATTGTCATAGTAGCAATAGTGTCGTTATCTGCACCTCTTTCTGGTCTTGTTTTGCAACCTGCATCTGCTCACATAACAAAAGCATTTGGAAATTATCTTGTTGAAGTTGGATGGTTAGAGGAGCCTCCTCTAACAGGTCAAATTAATCATGTCGTAGTTGTTGTTGTAAAGGGAAGTCATCTTGACACTGGTAAACCTGTAATTAATGCACTTGCAAATTTACAATTATCGATAAAATATGGAAATGCAGTAAAACAGCTTGATTTTCTACCTAGCACTACTACTAATGGTGAATATGATGCCACTGTGATTCCTACAAAAACCGGACAATACAGTCTTGCCATAAATGGTAAGGTTGAAGATCAAGACGTTAGTGGTGAGATACCCCTTGATGAAGTATTAAGCTCAGACACATTGAACTTTCCTCAGGTGGGCAGTAGTACAAGTAATACCGACATGCAAAATATCAGCTCAAAACTTGGAACCATACTAAGTCAACTTACTAGTGACATAAATGACGCAAAGAACAGTGCTGATGTAGCTGCAAAAGGGTATGCTGATGTTTCAAAATCATTTGGTGATGTTAAAGACACTACTGATAAGTTGTACATGATAAGCATGACTGGGATTGGAATAGGCATTGCAGGGGTGGTGATTGCAGTAATTGCAGTTACACGCAACAAACAACAAAATTAAACCAGTTTTTTGAAGTTGTAAATCATAAAATATCTACACCATGTCCTTGATGATTATCACAAATGATATTCATCAATGGCTATAAAACTTGGGAAACAAACTTGGGTTATGGTACAAAATTACTCCAGTATACTTGTTCCAGTTGATGGATCAGAGTATTCAAAAAGAGCACTAGGCGAAGCTATTAGATTATCAAAAAAACTCGATGCAAAAATCGATCTCTTGATGGCAGTTACAACCTCTGCTGCGCGGCCTCCAGGAATCGCAATCTCTGGAGTGGTAAAAGGTAAAGGTGCAACAAGGGCAATAGATGAATATGTAAAGAAAGCATTTGATGAGGCAAATCATATTCTGAAAGAAAGTGTCAAGTATTGTACGGACAAGGGGGTTGATGCACGATATAAGGTCGTGACTGAAAGTCCATCAAAAGCAATAATTGATTATGCAAAAAGAAATGAAAACGATCTGATTGTCATGGGCAGTCAGGGTCTACGAGGAATTAAAAAAATCAAGGTCCTCGGGAGTGTCAGTAGACACGTGTTGGAAAATTCGTCATGCCCTGTAATGGTAGTTCACTAGATTCGTAAATTAGCGAAGAATGCCGCAGGTTATTGATTGAAAGAAAAAGACGAGAACCTATATTTGCAGTCCGTTTGTGACTGATAGTATAAAACAGGTGTTTTCATTGAATTTCATGCCTCATACCCATGGTATGAAGTTGACAACCTTGTTCTAGTTGCATAAAAATACGTGTGACTAGGTTTTGTTAATGCCAGTCTATTTTATTTAGAATGAAGTGTATTTTCATAGCAAAGGAGAATTTGAAATTTGAAGTGTAAGGGAATTTGCTATAGGTTTGCGGCAAAAAAGCCACTAGGAGGATACCGTTTTGCAGTGGGACAAAGGCCTTGCTCTGTATGCGGTATATTTGTAGACTCGTTATCTATTGGGATACGCTGTCCTTGTTGTAACAATAAACTTAGACTAAACTCGAGAAATGCAAAATCGCGAAAAAACAGGTTTGACTTGCATCACTCACAAATAATGGAAAAAGCGGGCAACTTGATAAAATCTATCAACGGTGTCCTGTCAGAGACAGATCAAGTGGTAACAGCTAAACTAGTTTTAAATAAGTAAGGAGACTATTTGGAGATAACCAAGATGGATACAAAAGAACCACACAAAAATGAGGAAAAACCAGGAAATGAGAAGGAAGTCAAAGTGGATGACAAGATGGTACAGATAATAATTGATGTCTCGTCTGATGTGTCCCTTGATGATTTTCAGATAAATGACAAGAAAGTCTTGTCATTGTTAAACCAAGACAGTGATGTAAATGACAACCAGTATACATTTAATGGCCTTGTACGAAAGTTGGGAATTCACCAGCAAAGCTTGGCAAGATCCTTGCATAGACTAGAAAATGCTGGACTTGTAAAAAAGACAGATTATGGTTACAAACTTACAAAGAACCTTGATTCTGTACTTGTCAAAAAGTCTAGGATTGATCTTGAAAATCTATCTAAAACCATTTCAAATCAGTACGCACAGTTTGAACAAATAATTCAACTATACATTCCAACCACTGTAAAAGTTGAAAATGTTGTGGAAAGATTGCTTGGCAAGTGGTTTGGTACACTACGGTGGATTGGCATAGTGGAAGGTGATGGTGGATATGTATTACAGTGGACAAGCAATGACAAGTATCATGTGCATCTAAAACTGGTATCACGATATGCTGTTGTCGAAAGTGACGCAGTCGGGGCAAAAAACAAATCAGAAGCAACAATAAATGCTCACAGGATACTTGAGCAGATAACAAAACTACTCAAAGAGAGCCAAGAAAGGCCTGACGGAAAAAACCGATACAATTCTTTTGGACCATATAACTAGAGAACAGTCTATCTATCCTCAATTTGTGATTCTAAGATACAAAATATTATAAAATAATACACTAATGTTCTTCTGATGGATTCTGAACCGTACAAGTTAGCTTTGATTTCGTATGTGGAACTTGTACTGATGAGACGGGGAAATACAAACTATCATCTGGTGCTGGCAAAACTGGGCTCACTTTATGATTGCAAAATTGTAGATTGTTATGACCATCCTGAATATCTAAAAACTGTACTCAAAGAAGTGTACAAAGAAGAATACAATTCTGTAATATCTCAAATTAAATCATATCTTGGGGACCTGAGCAACGTGCCAAAAATAATTGCTTTTTTTAAAATTATGGAAAATTAAGATCACACTTTTATGTGATGAATACATAATATGCTTGTGTTTACAACTGATTCTACAAAAAAACATGGCCTAAAAATCCTAAAAGGCGTAAAAGTGGCACTCAAAACAATTGTGCTGGATTTTGAAGAAGTCGAGTCATCTAAAAAGTCATAATCTCACTAATCTGACATCTTGCAGTAAGAATTTGTCTGAAAAAATTTTCAATCATTTGGTTGTAAAAAATAAAGTGAGTGGATAACCTGTATCTAGGCATTATCTGTACGTATCTTACGAAACGCCTTTCCAGGTTCAACTATTCCTGTCTCAACTATGGGTTTTTCTCCAAGGGCTTTTTCGATTGCCTTTCTGCCAAGTTCTACAGCTTGGTCTAGATTCATGTCCTTGCTGTATCCTTTTGTGATTACATCAAGTGCAGTCTCTGATGCTTGACCTATGGCAAACCCGGAGCCTCTGAAGAAAGTTCCACTTGGGTCTACCTGGTACAACTGGATTCCAGTCTGGTCCTCACCAACAATTATCACTGATGCTGCCTGTGGCCTTACTGCATATGTTGTATAGTTGTGGAGAAAACTACTCAGATGTTTTGCCAATGAATCAACGTCTATTGGAGTTTCATATGTCAGCCGATGTTTTTGCGACTCGAGGCGTAGCGTATCAATTAACTGCAGAATATCTCCAATGTACCCTGCACCTGTTGCACCTATGTGAAAGTCTATTGGAAATATTTTCTCAGAAGGCTCCATCAGTGGGTGTGTTGGTTTTATCTGACTTGCAATCATTGCAAAGTTTGGAGTCTTGATTCCGATGGTTGTAGAACCTCTACTTACAGCTTCCAAGGCACTGTCTACAAGAATCAGTCTTCCTTGTGGGCCATAAAATGGGAATCTGTTACCGTTTTGAGATTCGGACATTTATGCCACTGCCTCCTTTTGCAAGTTTTGTATGGCCAAAATGTTTATACCATTTCCAGAACCTGGGTCTCTTTCCATTGCAGCAGATACTGCACGCGATGCAATCTCACTTGCCTGGCTATTGGTTATGTCTTTGTTGTACAAGCTTTCAAGCACACCATACGCAATGGGTGAACCTGACCCAGAAGATGCAAAATCTTCCTCTGTGATTGCGCCGCTCATGTCTGCTGCAAAAACATGCGCCCCCTCCCTGTCAACGCCTGCAACCAAAAGCTCTACATAATATGGCTGGTAGTTTCTAAGGCCAGAATAGGCAATGTTTGCAATCAGCCTCGTGGCTTCTCTTATGGACAAGGGAAACCCTCTTCTTAGTTCCATGAGCCTTCGCTCTGCTTTTGCCACCTTGATGATGTATTCTGCGTCCGAAAGTTGTCCTGCAATCGCAACAGCTAGGGTGTCATCTATTGTTGCAATTTTTTGTACTATCTTTGATCCGATGAAAAAGCCTTTGCTTGCTCTCTTGTCTGATCCGAGTACTACTCCATCTTTTGTCTTGATTCCAACTATTGTTGTCATGATGTCTGTACAATATATGGGAATTAATTGACTAGGGATTGGTCAAAACCAGTCACTCTAAATGAATAGTGTTTTATTACTTGATTTTGTATTATGACATACGATGAAAGACATCAACGAAATAATGCCCAAATTTCCAAACATGAGGTGGGGTGCACTTACTAATACATTTCCAACAAATGATAAGATAAAAGAGATGGACAAACTTTTTCCACATGACGGAAGATGGCATACTGTATTTGAAGAACCAAAACAGGTCTTCGTTGATGGAGTCAGAATATGGAAAAAAGATCCTGATAGACTGAGCTAAAAATCAATCTACTTCAAATCTCTGATCTGCAATCCCTATGATTTTTAATTTTGTTTGTCCTTTGATTGCATTGAGTGTGAAATAAGGCTCACCCCACTTTCTATAGTGGAACAGTTTGTCATCTCCTGTCATGTGTACTGCAATTACATTTTCCTTGTCTTGTATGTTGACTGTATGAAACGTGGCCAGTTTTTCTTTAATTTTTCCACCATGCTCTGTCTGCATGAATATGAAATCTGCAGCACCATGTTCGTATAATTCCACTACTGGAGCAAATGGATTTGTTGTATTGACAACATGATTTATCATGTAGCTGTTGAAATGATATCTGGCATATTCTTCCATATGCTCTACCTCATTTCTAAATGTCCAAGGCGAGTCTCTGTCAAACACAATGTTGTACATGTCTTGAGTCTCGTTTTTTTGGCCCTGCATTGCTAAATAAAGTGCGGCAAGGCCAAATCTCTTGGCTTTAGCGTTTGTCAGCCCGAATAACTCGTAAAATGCCTCATAATTTCCAGCCTTTCTTGCTTTTGATATTGAATCCATCATGGGAACTCCCATGGCTGCACAAAGAGATGTGTGGTACTTGTCTGCAAATGGCCTGAATGCCTCGGTTGCTCTCTCTTTTAGCTTGTTTAGATGTGAGATTTTTTTCTCAAACTCTTCTAATGGTTCATATCTGAATGTCTTGGACTCGTCTATTGCATCTATTCTATTCCATGATTGTTTTATTAAAGATGCAGTCTCTTCCCCAATCTGGTGTTTTGATATTATATTTTCTAATATTGTCATGTCGATTTTGTCTATCATGCTCTGTTTAGATCGCGGCATAGAGTTAAATTTCCTTTGGATCTTATTATCCAACAATTGGCACAGCGCATAAAGCCGACAGATCCATATGCTCAGATCCTACAACTTGATGACTCTATACGTTTTATTGGCAGAATAAAAGATAGGAAACTGATAACCTTTGCCAGGAAACAAAATGCGGCACCTCTGCTTGATGAGGAACTAAGCAACATGGTTCACTATCAAGCCTCTGTCAAGGCATCGTGGGATGAAATGCTCAATGAAAAACTAGGCAAGACCAACTGGATGATAACATCAAAAGAAAAGGTAAAACTCATCACTCTGTTTCTTGATGATGGGTTACTGATACTCTCTACAGAACCTGAATCAGAACATGATGAGATAATTCAAAAAATCAAGAACCTGAACGTAAAATTGTAGTTGCATTGAAAATTATTTTACAAAAATTGGTTTGATGTCTAATCAGCTAATGTTATGAAAACTCAGCTTTACTATTGAGAGAATCCTATATTCACTAATCTCGTATTAGAAATGAAAGTTCGGTCAATATGTAATTCACATAATATGTGTCTCTTAGTCAGCATTTTGGCCAGGCAAGTACTTTCTTGGAGAGGTCCTACCAAAGACACCTCTCCAATTTTTTCTATTTCTACGATAATGTCAATTCGTTCTGAGATTTTCTAGACTGGTATCCATTGTTTCTTTTTGCCATAGTCTGTGAGTAGTCTGTATATGCGGTCAAACGACTCTTGTTGTATGGTTCCATGCTCGATGGTTCTTTGAACGATGGACTCTAGCTTGATGTGTTTCTCACGAATCATCTTCATTATTTCATCAAACATCTGCTTGATTATCTCAGATTCCGAGTCTTCTGGCTCTTTTGCCATGGTATTCATTTATGTTGAAAAAACTTAAGGATTATTTAATTGAGATGCCTTGTAGGATACATGAGCGCTAATACTATAAAAAAAGCCAAGGCCTTGGCAAAAAATGGCGTGGTTATGATTGACAATGACTTGTTTCAGGTAAAATCCTCAAGCGATCCTTCCAAGTCATACATGGTGACATCTGACAGCTGTGACTGTGAAGGGTTCAAGAATTTTTACAAATTCCATCATGGAAAGGGTCTGAAGGCAAATTGCTCTCACCTTGAAGCTGTGAGGATTTTCAAAAACATGTCAGATGAAAAACAAACTTCAAAAACCAAATAACTGGATGGTATCACGGTGAACCCTTGTACAAAATCAAGTACTCGTCTGGTCTATCTCGTTCTTTTTTTGCATTTAATGCATCCTGGTATCTTTCATAATGAGCAATAAAGTATAATCTTCTTCCAAACGATTCAAAATAATCAATTCCGCACAGATCAAACCCTGATTCTGGTGTCAGTGCTTTTTTTTCATCTTCTGTCACGTCCGAACTCATTGATTTGATGTACCTTGCAGAGTTATTTCAAACTAGCCTTAGTTTTTCTTGGAATCTGAGTACATTATGACAACTGATTTGTTCATTAATTCCTTGGTAGGAATTACAATGCTCTCGTTTTTTTCATTGGTTACTATGATATGAAACATTTCTGATGAGGTTATGGTTCCTATCATGTCTCCTATCTTGATTACTTGGCCTACTTTGTATATTGCACGATGACCTGACGTGCCTGCTATTGCAGTTGGCAAAATGTCCTTTAGTGTAAATCCTAGGCCAATTGCTATTGCGGTCCCAATTGCAGCTGCTATACTCCATGAGAATGCTGAGACAAGAGTTGGTATGATTGATTGACCCACGCCGATTTGGGTAAGGCCAACTGCAAAAACTATGCTGTATATAACTATCTTGACTCCAATTCCGATATACCTGCTTCCGCCATAGTTGTGTATGACAAGCTCATGGTTTATCCACTTGATGACATAGTTTGCTATGATGGAGCCAATTATTATGATCATGACAAATGCAAGCAAATTGGGTATCCAGAGCCATAGGGATGTAAGTGCGCTTGTAAGCTGCTCTAACTGTAATTCGTTTATTGCAGCGACGATGAAAAACAAGTAGACAAACCACTTGACTGTTGCCGCAATCAGGTGTGCAGAATCAATTTTACCAATAGTTTCTTCTACCGCCTTTGATTCTGAGATGCTGTGTAGATTTGCATTGCTTAGAATTTTTTTTGCCGTCTTTTCCACTATTCGTGATACAATTTTTCCTACTACGAGACCTATTATCAACAAGACTGCTGCAGCAATTATCTTTGGTGCCGATGTTGCAATCTCGGTTGCAAATGCCTTTAGTGCCTCTGTTTCGGGACCGTACCATTGATCTGCAATGGTCCCATCCTGGGCATATGCTATTCCTATACCTGATGCTATCAAAAATACCGCCAATAACATGACAGATCTAAAATTTTTACTCAAGTTACACATGACCAAATGCCCGCACAGATATACGTATTGATAAGCTAATCTTATGACAACTCAGCTATGCTGTTTAATTTTTTTACAATTCTAGTTTAGTATGATACCTTTGAGCTCTTCTGGTTCTTCTATGACATGATCAGGATGAAATTTTAGCAAGGCATTTTTGGTGTTGTATCCCCATGACACCCCTATCACTCTGATTCCTGCCTTCTTGGCTGCCTCTACATCTCTTATCTCATCGCCCACGTAAATTGGATCCTCATGTGGAATGGTTTTTTCTTTCATCATCTTTTTCAATAGTCTGCTCTTGCCAAAAACTGCTCGGCCGGAATAGACAAAATCAAACAGCTCAAGATCATTTTTCTTTAAAAACTCTACCACGTTCTCTCTGGAATTTGTAGTCAATATACCTAGAACACATCCATTTTCTTTGAGGTGTACAAGCGTATCTCTTAGGTTCACTGCAGTCTTTAGGTTGATGATTTCTTTGTTCATCTCAAATCTTATCTTTCTTGCAACTATTGGGAGCTTGAATATTGATATGCCAAGGTGCTTTAGGACTGCACTTGGCTTTTTCTCTCTTAGTTTTGGTAAATCACTGAGAGGAATTTTCTTGTATCCGTAATGGTCTGCAAACTTGTTTGCAATTCTTATGACTACTGACATCGTATCTGCTATGGTGCCATCAAAGTCAAAGATTATCGTATGCATTAGACTTTCGCAAGGAATTGCCGTTAAAGACTGTTGTGAATCATGCCTTTTTTATTTATTGGTCGAGAAATTATCATGTTCTAAACTTATAGAATATGTACTAAGATCATACTTCACTGTTTCTTCATTGATCGGATGCACATGACTCTGCTGGTTTGATCTGTCTTGACCCGTACTTGGGATAAAACATTCTAAAAATATAATATCTACAGATTTTAACTCTTGATGATGGGAAAATCCTCTCTTTTAGATGAAGCATACGAACTGTGCGAAGAAGGCAAATACACCCTAGCGCTAGAATACTATGATCTGATTTTATTCAAGGATCCAAAAAACACTATTGCTCTGATAAACAAAGGCGTCACACTACAGACACTTGGAAAACACTTCAAGGCAATAAAATGCTATGATGATGCATTAGCGATTGAAAAAAACAACATGGACGCTCTTGTAAACAAGGGCTCTGCGCTGCACACCCTTGGAAAATATCATGATGCAATTGATTGCTATGACCAAGCGTTAAAAATCCAGCCAAAATATGCCATGGCAATAGCATACAAGGGCCTTTCATTGGGAGAGATTGGTTTACTAAAAGATGCAATAAAATGTTTTAATGCGGCTCTAAAGATTGACAAAAAATTTGACTTGGCACTAAATAACAAAACAATTGCACTTGAACTTTTAAAAAATAACACCAAACTAAAACCAAAACTTCTCAAAAAAGGCTAGTGCAATAAAACTAGATTCTGCTTGAAATCATTGTATTTGTACATGCTGGACAAACCTGTCAAATCCATATCCTAACGCATCTGAGACTGAACTGTCTGGAACGAAATTGATCATCCATGAGAGTACCCCTGATGTTTTCATATCCAGTGCAATATTTGCAATGGTTCCACCATCTTTTTGGCCTTGAAAGCCCCATGTTTTTTCTAGCTTGGTAGTCATGACGGTTCCCTTGAGGTACCCTGAGACTACCTCTACTACATAACTTCCATCTGAATTTGTCTTACATATTGCTTGGGTGTCAAAAAACATGCCATTTATTCCTGCATCCATGTCGACAAGTTTTGTGTTGTTGTCAAGTATTTTGACAGATTTTATGTTGTCAGGAAATATTTTTGGATATTGTGATACGTCTGATATTGCATTGAGTAAGGACACTTCGTTAACATCTGAGACTTTGTGCAATGTAATCATCCTGTCAGCATAAGATGATGGAAATGAAAAGACTGTGATTACTGCTAAAACAATGAAAAGAGCGCACCATGAAGATTTTTTATCATGTTCTTGCATGGCTTGATACTGTATCTGGAACTTTGATGTATCCATCAGGAACTCTGCCATATTGATCAAATGGTATTGTGGTTGTGTTGTATTGATGTTGAATGTACTTGTCATTTAGCGCTTGGTTTACTGATATCATCTCAACATATCTTATCGCGGCATACTTTGAAAATTCTTTCATTGCTTCCTCATACGTTCCTCCGTTTGCAAGTACCTTGTGCATGGCAACATGACCTGCATCTGTCCTTTGTTTTGTAAATGCAAACTCGTTCTGAAACACACTCTTTGTATCGTTGGATGGAACAGAATCTAAAAATCTGCTATATGCATTCTCAGAGCTATTCTGATTTACCTCGGTCTGAAGTATTTGATATGCCTGATTCTCTAGCTGCTTTGCAATCAATCTCTGCTGTGCAACAAATTTCTGGTTTACTTCTTGGTCCTTTTGATTTTTTTGCAACTCGGCTATCTGTTTTTTTGAATACTCTATCTCGCTGAGTATCTTTGCAACCATTGGGTTGTTCTTTAGATCATTACCTGTTACGGTATTGTTCTGGAATTGATTTTCAGGTGTCAGTGCAAATGCCTGGCCGTATGTGCCAAGATATGCCATACCTGTGACTAGAACTATGGATGAGACAAGAATTCGTGATACCTTGGATGATGACATGGTGTAATATTTGGTCTGTTGGTATATAACAATTGGTGTACCAATCATTTGTATACCAGTAAATACTGGATATATCATGCGTAAACTAGATCTTAGTGAGAGTATAGGGACACTGGTTGCACTTGCTGCAAAATCTCAGGAGAGGCTGGCTGAAATGGAGATGAAAAAGCAACTTGGGTTAACTCCTGCACAATGGAAAGTTATTCTGGTGTTAAACTTGATGAATGGTCCTACACAAAAAGAGATTGCTGAAAAAATCAATATTGATGGAAGCACCCTTGTACCAGTGATAGACAAAATGGAGCAATCTGGTTTAGTGGAAAGAAGGGCAGACTCTAAAGACAGAAGAAACAACAGAGTTTATCTTACAAAAAAATCTGAATCAACGGTAGATTCCATTATTGAAATAATTCTTCAACTGAGAAAGGTAGTTTATCATGGTGTATCATCCGATGAGATCAACACTACAAGAAATGTCTTGAAAATTTTGATTAAAAATTCTGATGATGCATCAAGTCTGGTAAAATTGAATGGGAGTAACAAACCGTGAATGTTTTTCGCATGAAAGGATTTCTTGTCATTTTGCTTTTATTGCCACTCTCTATTTCTTATGCCGAGCCTGCAACACCTGGGACTGTTCTGACTTTTTATATCAGTGATTCAAATCTATCCACTGATCACCGTGCAGTGATGACAATATCTACAGCTGGGCTTGTTGATTTTACAATAAATGGAATTCCAGTCTCTGGACCTGGAACGATGGTGGAAACTGGAATAGACACCGGAGTCTTTCAACTTTATCTTACACTGCCAGACTCTGTTAATGGGAAGCCACTGAAAAATGGAGATGTTGTTGTCATGACATACCATCAGAGGGCTGATTACTCTGGAAACCCAACTGACCTCACACAATCCAAAGTTCTAACAAGTGCCCCCTCAAGCCCTGTGGCGGGGTCATCATCAAATGTTCGAATTGGTCAGTATTTCAAACTGCGCATCTATGCTCCAAACTATAATCTTGATTCACAAACACCTGATGATATTCCACTTGACATGATTGAATTTCATATGGGTGGAGTCCAAACTACGCTTGCAGACAGTGCATTTCAGACCACTCCGTACGCCTTGAGGGAGACTGGACCTAATACTGATACATTTGAGGTAAATGTCAAAATACCAAAATCAGTTGGTGGATTTCCAGTGGAGATGGGCTCTACACTAGAGTTTCGATTCAAGGACCCGTCCCTTCCTTCAAGTGTCTTTGTCACAGTAGGAGGCTCGTATGGTGCTACTGGTTCAAGTTCAGGTTCTAGCGTACCGCGCTTGGTTCCGCCTACCTTGATATTTTATGCCACAAATTCAATTGGAACAAACGTCAACTATGCAAATTCTACTATAATGTTAAATCTACAGGAGCCAGTGTGTGATCCAAAGCCTGGCTCTTTTTTCATGATAGGTGCCACAACTGTCACTTGTGCGGCAAAGGATCAAAATGGGAACTCTGTGGTAAAGACATTTGTGGTAAACGTATTGGCAGCTCAGAGCCACATTCCGTCATGGACCAAAAAGACAGTGGGATTTTGGTGTGATGGCAAAATAACTGACAACCAGCTGAACTATGCCATAAAATATCTAGTTTCAAATGGTGTGATGTTTGTCCAAGGGGACTCAATGGTTCAGACCCCTGACAAGACAACACTGTGTCAGTGGTCAGAAGGCAAGGTATCTGACCAAGACGTGGCAAAATCCATCTATTTGCTTTCTCGATAGAATTTAATTCTCGTGTAGATGATGTGTCATTAATGAAGGCAACCTTTGGTGCAGGCTGTTTTTGGTGCATAGAGCATGTATTTAGAAAAAAAGGAATCACGTCAACAAGTGTTGGTTACATGGGGGGAAAAACCAAAAATCCGACATATGAGGATGTCTGCACTGATGCGACTGGACACGCAGAGGTTGTGCAGGTAGAGTATGATCCTTTAGAAATTTCATATGGAAAAATTCTGGACATGTTTTGGAATAGTCATGACCCAACTACACTGAATAGACAAGGTCCAGATGTTGGAACACAGTACAGGTCAGCAGTTTTTTATCATACGCCAGAGCAAGAAAAAGAGGCAAGACAGTCAAAAGAGAACATGGAAAAATCTGGGAAATATGGGAAAAAGATTGTAACTGAGATAGTGCCTGCAACCGAGTTTTACAAGGCTGAAGAGTATCATCAGCAATATTATGAAAAATGTGGAATTGTATAGCATCGTTCACGATTTTGGTTCTATGATGCCCTCTAGGCAGATCTGTTTTATATTATGCCATGGAGTGTGTCACTAGTTGAATTTCAAGCGACTTGGCAGGCTGGTACTTTTTTTTGGCTTGATAGGACTGGGGGCATTTGTCTTTCTAAGTCTTGATCTTGCACATCGCAAGAGAGAGATGTACCTGTTGTTTGCATTGTCCATTATCTTGTTTATCTCTGGCTGGGTTGGACTGTTTCGATATTCTAGATTCTGGAACATGCTTGAATGATGATAAGGCACCTGTGATAACGTTGATATGATAATTTGAAAAAAACTCTGTATTACTGCAAATATTTTTATGTAATAACTTTTTCACTAAATTTTTAATATAAATTCTTAAATAATTTAAAATTATATTATAACTGTGATCGTAGAGTCACAACAGATGGCTTGACGATGCGTGGTCCCGCAGGAATCTTTCAAGAATTCACGCAATGGCGTTGATTCCAAAGGAGGTAATCTCCAAACATCCTGCAATTAGGACCACGCCCTATGTTTTACTTTTTTTGGCCCAGAGTTTTCTCTGAAACAAGATTATGGCAATTATGATGCCTCCGGCTCCTGCAAGCCCTGCTATTATCAAATACGTAAACAAATTCATGTAGAAATTAAGCACGCCGACATTGAACGCATATGACAACATTCCTCCATTTTTGAAATCAGCAAGATCCACTCTGATTACATGATTTCCAGGCTCTTTGAATGTGTAATCCAAATCCCATTTTCCAGAGCCGTGGTCTGCAGGGGGAAATGATCTTACTACATCATCATTGTAGTAAATTTGAACGCCCATCCTGAAGTTATCAACAGGGTTTTCATTCTGGTCCAGAACTAGAAAATGTATTGTTGTGACTTTTCCTACCTCTGGAACAGGGGGAGTGGTTTCTACTTTGATCTCATAATCTCCAATCCTTGCAGAATCTGTGCTAAATGGAGGGTGATCCACTTCGTATATTCCTAGTACTACGAAGAAACTCAAATAAATTGGGAGAAGTACATAGAATCGTTTCTTCACAAAGTGAGATGGTGCATATTCCTATATTACATTGACTGTGTTTGTCAAATTGCAAAAACATGTTGTATCATGATTTTGCAAAATGTCTCAACTTCGAGAGACTAGGCACAGGCATTGCCAATTGTATCTTGAGTAACTTGGCACCAAAAAATCTTGATAATTGCAATAATTGTTGTAGTCATGCTCATGCCTGTGTACATTGTTCAAAGTTTCAGAAATGAAGGGATACCATATTTTATTTGAAAAAACACATAGTGAGAAAACCGTCTTTCTCTGAGCGTAATGCTGACAAAGTTAGCTCAATTACTCCTACTGCTGCTAAGCTTTGGAAGTCTGGCAGAAGTTTTCATCTAATGTGGTAATCCATCTCATAATGTGCATCAAACTATTCCTACGTAATGGTAATTACTCTTGAGAATTGTGCGGTTGGAATCGCTGCATCAGATGGCTTTGTGAAAGGCAAAATTTCTTGATTTGCAATGCCGTCCTAGTTTTGTGCCTATTATTTCTCAAAAAAATGACTGGTAACTATGCGTTTTTCTAGGGCATATTCTTTGATCTCAGAGAATCGAAACTCTTCTATGATGAAATGGATATAATCTTCCTTATACTGGGGTAACTCGGTCCTTTTCTTTGTGGTCTTGTCTTCGTAATATTCTATATCTGGGCCCTTGCCAAGCAAGTTATTGCACATGTCCTTAAGCTGGCTTGTACTAAACTTGTCCAAAAGAAAGTATTTGCTTGAGAGTTCCTTGTAAAATATCTTCTCTGCAGTGTCCATCTCATTTTTTATCCTTGACATGTCTGATTCTCTATTTTCATCATCTTTTGATCTTCCAAGGGAGTTGTCAGGATACATTAACTTGAAAGATTTTTTCCCAAAATATATACTATAAAAATTGTATAGAGATTTTTTCCTGATCCTGTGATATGTGTACAGTTAATTGTGGATGTGTTGAAAAAATAATTTATTTACAATAGTCTAGCTTGACTCCGTCACTTTCTGCATCTAGGCATACCTGCTTGACCTGTTGACTGTTGAGAAATTCCTGCGTGTATCCGTGAAAAACTGGCATCTTGGAATAGATCTGGGAAATATCTCCTGAAAATATTACTGGCTGGTATTCAGTCCATGCAAAAGCATGATCTAGTCCCAAAACTAGGAAAAACAGATCTAGTGCGACGATGCATTTTGTGTTCATGGTATGATGTAAGATCAGGTTTGTAGAAAACATGTTGTCTTGATAACTTTGAATCTAATTAGAAAATTATCTTGATGTGAAAACTACGATCAGTTTTTTGATCGATTTTTCTCATTTTCAAAACGTGCTGTAAGATCTTTTACCTTTCCAGTCATGGTAGTTATGTAATTGGTTATATATGGTACCACTTTATAACCTATTTAAATGCCGCAAACAAAACCGATTGTCGACATCGTAAATGTGGTTGCCTCTGCATCAGTAGACCAAAAAATTGATCTTGTGGCAATTACAAAAGAATTCCCGGACGTTGAATACCATCCTGAACAATTTCCAGGCTTGGTCTTTAGATTGAAGTCTCCAAAAACTGCGACACTCATCTTTAGCTCAGGCAAAATGGTTTGTACTGGTTCAAAATCAGAAGAGGCAGCAGTAAATGCTGTAAATACTGTAGTGCAAAGACTTCGGAAAGGTAAGATAAAGATAAAAAAGAATCCTGAGATTACCATTCAAAATATAGTAGCTTCTGTTAGTCTTGGCGGCAAGGTTCACTTGGAAAAAGCTGCACGAAGTCTTCCAAGAAGTATGTATGAACCAGAACAATTTCCTGGTCTGATACATAGAATGCTTGACCCACGTTCAGTGGTTCTAATCTTTGCCTCTGGAAAACTAGTGTGCACTGGAACAAAGAAAGAAGCCGAAGTTTACCGTGCGGTCCACAATCTTCACACATTATTAGAAGAAAAGAAACTGATGGAATACGAGTAATCGTAAAACCATTTTCTAAATTTTTATAATTAATCTACCACTTGTTTTCTTGAGTCAATTTTTTTCTGTATTGCGCTTCCACCAAATGATATTGCAAGATTGATTCCAAGCGATATCACTGCAATGTATATTGGACCAAACATTGTCTTTAGCAGAGACGATGTCAGTGGTCCAAAACTATTAGCTGTCTCCACCATGAGTATGCCTGAAATTATTCCTACAAGCAGGCCTATTATCAGAGGCATCTTTCGAAGTGACTTGGTGTACAGACCAAAAAGCACTGCAGGCAAAATCTGCACTATGAGTATTCCTCCAAGAAGTTGTAATGATATTGCATAGGTTGCAGGAACAGAAAACACAAACCCTAAAGCTACAAACTTGAATACTGTTGACGAGACCTTTGTTATTTTAATCTCTGATTTGTCTGAGAGATTTGGTTTTATTTCCTTGATGATATTTCTCGTTAAAAGATTTGCCTGGGCCATTGCCATGATTGCTGCTGGTACTAGACCGCCAACAAAAATTCCAAGCAGGGCAACCCCTGAGAACCAACCTGGCAACGAGTATAGGATCAATGAAGGAACAACCAATATTCCACGTGAGCTCTCAGGAAACCCTGACAAGAACTTCATTGCATCAGGTACTCCGTATACCAGTATGCCCATCAGTGCAAGAACTGCCAACCCTATTCCATAGAGCGGCAACAGTGCAGTACTGTTGCGAAGCTTTTGTGCACTCTGGGCACTCAGAACACCGTTTATTGCATGCGGGTATAGGTAGAGCGCAAGTGCGCTACCAAGAATAAGGGTTGCATATGCAGGAACTAGGTTTTCTGGCAGTGTGACATAGCTGCTGTTTGCTGCCTTGAACGCATTTCCAAATCCTCCTATGCTGATTGGCACTGCTATTATGACAACAATTACAGTTACCCACACTAGAACATCCTTAAAGATTGCAGTAAGAGTTGCGCCGCGCAGGCCGCTTGTATATGTAAAGGCTGCTAGAATCACAAACGCAATGAGAAGAGATATTTCTTGAACCATCTGTGAGTTGGTGTATCCTGCAAGCATTACTGTCAGCACTGACTGCATGCCAACTATCTGGAGTGCAATGTATGGCAACTCTGCAACAATTCCTGTAATTGCAATCATGATTGCAAGTGTTCTGCTATTGAATTTGTCCTTGACAAAATCTGATGCTGTGATGTATCCCTTTTCCCTTGATAGGGTCCAGAACTTGGGCATTGTAACTAGGGCAACTGCAAAAGTCAGCATCACATAAGGAATTGCAAAAAAGTACAACGAGCCTTTTGCAAAGACTCCTGACGGGATTGCCACAAAACTGTATGCAGTGTACAGGTCTGCACCAATTAGGAAAAATACCAGAGTTGTTCCAAGTTTTCTTCCTGCAAGTGACCATTCGTGAACATGATTTAGATCACCCCTCCTCCAATATTTTCCATAAAATCCTAGTCCGATGAATACAATGAACAACGAAACAAATACAATTACTACGTCTGAACCAATCATGGTTTTTTCTCCACTAGTTTGGCATATGCAAAATAAAATCCGGTACATGCGACAAGCCAAAACGTTTGAAACCAATAGAAAAATGGTAATCCAAATAATTCTGGCGAGTCTCTGTTGTATATGGGAACCCACAAGTTTACAAATGATGGTATCAAAACAAGCAAGGCAAGTATGACGTACCTAGCTTTAGAATGCATATCCATCTTGAAACTAGGTGGTAAAAATATAAGCATTCAGAATTCTTCTAATACAACAATCGCTATACTGTACCATGGAAGACGAGCCATCAGAGTCGTTTTGTCAAAATGTTGTCAAAAACTATGACCATTCCAAGCTAGAAAGGCCCGCCTATGTCATCCAAGAACATCATGCCTCCAAGTTGCACTGGGATCTTAGATTTGAGATAAATAATTCCCTGAAGAGCTGGGCCCTACCAAAGGAGCCGCCTCAAAAAATTGGTGAAAAGCGTCTTGCAATATCAGTTGATGATCACCCTGTAGAATATGCATTGTTTGAGGGTCAAATACCAGAGGGAAACTATGGTGCAGGCCAGGTAAAAATCTGGGACAAGGGGACCTTTGAGGTTATAGAAAACAATGACAAAAAAATAGTTGTAAACATACATGGCACTAGGCTCAAGGGAAAATATTGTCTTGTACACTTTGAGCCAGAAGAAAAGAACTGGCTGTTTTTTAAAATGAAGTATGATTCTAGGTAGATTTTTCTTTTTTTCCTATTGCAATCAAAAACATGGTCTCCTTGTTTTCTGCATGTGGGGAAAAGAAGTTGGTTACTAGATCATCGTAGAATGTCAACCCTGTTGCACCAAGACCCAATGCATATGATGCAAGATACATCCTGCCTCCCGCTATTGCGGCATCAATCTGTGCCACTCTGTATCCGCGATTTCCAAAATGCTCCAAAATTTTATCAAGGTCTACCATGAAAAATATTGTGACACTTGCGTCATATGGCAAGTCTTGGTCCAGTCCAAGATTTCCTGATGCATGTCTGAAATTGCCTTTGCGTAATTGTTCTAGTGCATTTTTCTCTTTAACAAAATGGTATGATCCTGACTCGAGTTCCCCAACTGCATTTGCAATTATGTAAACATCTGATAATAACTCATGATTGGCAAAATCTGAATTTATGCCAGATGTTGTCTGGCTGAGTATGGTTGACAACTGATCAAAGGTTATTGATTCAAGTGAAAACTTTCTTGTAGAGCCACGCTTGATTATTGTTTGCTCCAACGGCTCTTTGACCTTGATGTTTTTTCCAAGTGGGATTAGTTTGGCGGGATTTTTTCGTTCCATTGTAATTTGATGCCTCCACGATACCACATCTGTGCCAGTCAAAAGGCTAGATGACTCATGCATGGCATTGATCTCTGGATATTCTATCTCATAGTCTGAGGCTACTGCATCTGAGTTTATCTCTGGCAAAGGTGGGCAAGTAGGTGCTTCTTGAGTTGTAGCCCCTAGCGGTAAAATTGTGATGGGGGCCTCCTTGCTGATGTCCAGTCCCAGCAACTGGCAAATGCTGGAATCCACAAAGCCTGTGATTACTTTTGAGGAAATCTTGTGGGCTGACGTAATAGCAAGTGTATTTGCAAGAATTGTTCCACAATCCCAAAACGCATGTCTGTATTCTCTTGATTGGTATTTTATGGAATTTCTGGAAAATACATCTGTGAAAATCAAAATTGCTGGGGATTGGTTAACAGATGGTTCCTCTGCAGTTGCATTTGACACAAATTTTCTAAAATCGCCAAGACGTATGGTGTCTAGTTTCATGTGTCTTGGATCAAAGTGGTATACTCCAGCTCCAAGTCCTGGAAGATCAGAGCATACAAGATAAATCTCAATGTGGTACAGTGCACCGGTACAAGAGGCTGCGCGAAAATCTACTTCTCCCAATCCTTGGAATTTTATTTTTTTTGTAATACCTGATGAAAAATAAAAAATTCTGCCAAGCGTTCCAATGTCTGGGATGATATCGTTGTAAATTTTATCAGTAGAGATGGCATCAAGTGCGGAAATGCCTATTGGGGTTTTATCAAGTGCCAAGTCAATCTGGGATACGTTCTTGTAAATCTTGTATGGTGTTGGTCTATGCGAAGGATGGTATACATGAAACCTGTTGAGCAGCATTCCGTTTGGATGCTTTGTGCCGTTGTGATAATGCCATGTTGCCTCTGTTTCGTAGTTTAGCACAAGTACAGGCTATTGAGTTGGTATTGTAAAAGTATCGAAGGCAGAAGATTATTAGTAGTTGGTTTTTTTAAAATAAATTGTAAATGATGGAAAACGAAGATGTCCTAGTAAAATTGTCTAAAGTACAAAATCTGTCATGCGTCATGTATGTTGAGGAAAAATCGTATCAGGTTCAGAAAATGTCTATTGTAAAATCTACCATTCCTGTGAGAAAGCCTACCACTAGGGGAGGCGTCTACTTTACAGATACAATGGCCTACAAGATAAAAGCAATCACACAGGACTTGACCATCTCAGCAGAGATTCCAAAACTCATGCTTGGACCAAATACTGACTTCAAGCCAATTCTGATTAATACCAAGTTGGCTGTTGGCGGTACTGAACAACACGTAACACTGACTGTGCATCTTACAAATGCAGTAAACACAAAGGATCATGTGGAACTAAATCTCATTGTAGACAAGGTAGATCTGAAATGATGCTCTTTGTATTTGGTGCTAAAAATTGACTAGTTCGCTGCAAGGTAAGGAATGAGACCATCTACTAGTGGGCTTCCAAGTCCTGTGGTTAGATCATAGCCTGTTCCTGCACTAAACGAGCCTGCAGTTCCACTTATGATGTCTCTAAAGTTTGTAGCATAACTTGCTATTGCTGCATTGTAAAGTGTAACATCTGGAGATGACATGGAAGATGATCTTTGACTGTTTGCTATTGCTGATAATGCTGCCCATTGTGGAGAGCCGGCACTTGTTCCGCCTACTTGGAACCATCCTGATTGTCCATTGTATTTTACAGAGTCATACACTGCAAATCCTGTATTGGGATCAGCATCATATGATACATCAGGAGTTGCTCTGCCACTGGTGTATGGACTGTTGATATTTTTCTGGTATTGTGGTTCGGATTCGTAGATGCTTACACCGCCACCGCTACCACTCCATGCTGTTTCACTAATTACATTTCCTAAACTGTCAACAGTTAATGTTGTACCTCCAACACTAACTACATTTGGAGATGCTGATGGGTAAATTATTGCACCGCCTGTGTCTCCTGATGATGCAAAGTAACTTACACCCTGTTTAGCAAAATAAGTGTCGTAATTCTTTTCACCTGAAAACTCACTACCTCCCCAGCTCATTGTTATCTGATTCCCTAGATTGTTGTTATTTGCATAATTTATTGCTCCAAAAAGATTTGAGAAACTGTTGGATGCTGCTTCAACTAGAACAATCTTTGCACCTGGAGCAATTGCATGTGCCCATTCTACATCAAGTGACTCTTCTAATGCCCACCCGGAATTCTGGCGGGGAAGTCCCTGAGGAGTAATTTTCTTAAAGCAACCATTTGCAGTGGTGCATGCTGGAAGATTATATGCTGAGCTAAATACTCCAAGATCGTTTTCTATTTTTGAATCATCATATGCGTCAATTATTACAACTGTTTGGCCAGTACCGCAATAAGGACTAGTTTTTCCATCATTTGTATTTAGTTTACAACCGAGATTTGATACATGATATGCGTTTGTAACTTGGGTTTGGCTAACTGCTGTCAGAGGTAGAGTTTTTCCAAAGTTGCCTTTTACGTGGATTGGCGGATGCCCTTCCCAATTATCCGGTGGGCCATGTGTGATATTTTGTTGTGCATATGCTAGATTGTATGAAGTTGAAATTATAGCTAAAAACATGGTAATACCAAGTAGGCTTGCCTTTATTGCTTGGCTATTCATGTGATCGATATTTTTTTGATTATTATTAAGACTTGCTGCGTCATGGTATTTTTTTATGTATGGCGAGAAAGTCTCAAGACGGTACTATCCCACTGATACTATATTATATTAGCAAAATATTGTAAATTTGTGAAAGTTTTACTTGTAATAATTCTGGGTTTATCTGTACTTGCAGGAGTTGGGCCAAGTTTTGCCCAGGTGGAACAACCTGGCTTTACAAATGCTTCAAGCATTAGCAATGCCGGAGATTCTGAATTGCCACATGTATTTGTATCAAAAGATGGAATTTTTGCAGTATGGACTCAATCAAGTCTTGGCAAGTCTGATGTTTTCTTTGCAAAGAGTACCGATGGAGGATACACGTTTAGTAGTCCAGTTAATCTGTCAGGATCCACAAAGGGACAATCACTCTATCCACAATTTGTAGAAAAGGATAATCATGTCTATGTGACATGGCAGTTGTCACTTTCTGGTGTTTCCACTGTATTGATGGCAAAAAGTCTTGATGGCGGAACCAGTTTTGAAAAACCAATTCAGCTAAGCGATGGAACACAACTTTCTGCATTTCCACAAATAGCACTATCTGGGAACCATGTCTATTCTTCATGGATTGAAAAGTCTCCTGATAATTCAACTAATATCATATTTGCAAAAAGCGATGACCAAGGAAATTCGTTTGGGGCACCATTACATGTAACACATAACGTGGGAAATTCTGGAATTCCAAAATTGTACTCAGATGGAAACCAGGTCTATCTAGCATGGGAGGACAATAGCAGGGGAGACTATGAGATATTTCTAAGCAAGAGCAGTGACTCGGGTGCGTCATTTCATGTGCCAGTTGACATGAGCACCACAACTGGACAATCGGGAACTCCAGAGGTTATAGTGTCTGGAAATAATGTGTACGCTGTCTGGATGGATAACACTTCTGGAAATTATGATATATTTTTCACAAAAAGCACTGATGGGGGAGAGACGTTTGCAAAACCTGTTGACATTAGCCACCTTCAAGGAGATTCTGGATATCCACAATTTGCAGTATGGAAAAATAACATCTATGTAACATGGACCCAGACCATGTCTGGCATAAACTATGATATCTTTTTTGCAAAAAGCACCAATAATGGCGACACCTTTGACAAGCCAATAAACCTGAGCAACAACTCTGGCCCGTCTGGATGGCCAAAAATTGCATCAGATGGAAATATCTATGTGAGCTGGGTTGACAGCACACCTGGAAAATTTGACATTCTAATCACAAAAAGCACTGATGGCGGTGCAACGTTTGAAAGTCCGACAAACCTGAGCCATTCCAAGACCGAATCATATGAAAATGAGATGGCTGCACTAGACAATACTGTATACATGGTGTGGCAAGAGGGTTCTAGTGGAAATCATACTATTGTTTTCTCAAAGAGCACAACATTTGTCCCAGAGTTTGGCCCTCTTGCACCAATTGTACTTGTGGTATCTCTAGTTTCCATAATTGCAGTGTCATATCGTTCTAGTTTGAAATTAAATGTCTAGCAAGTCTTACAGGACTCAGAGTTTGATGAATAACGGATTTGAAGTTGGAACTTAAGACCAAAAACGAATAGTATTTTGATGACAGCTCCAACTGATGTGATTTTTCAGTAATAGTATTTAGATCATGCTGATAAATCATACGTCTACCATTTTAACAAATTTTCAATAAATTAATAAAAAATCAAAATGGGGTGGGCGCGCTAGAACTGATCTGGTGCAAAACTTGGAATTTTGTTAGATCTATTTTGGCAAAATTTCGAGGACACGAATCTTTGGATTCGGACTTGTGAGGATTTAAGCGATATCAATTCTGTAAAAAACAATTAAAATTCTCCAACAAACCAAAATGTAGCGATCAATTATCTAAAACAATGCTTATTGGCTACCAAGTCGTATAGATGCTATGGTGATAACACTTGAAAATCACCATGTGGACATGTCTCACAATATGCTAGGCATGATTGATGATATTGTGATAGAGGATTCATTAAAAGTTGCTTTTAGTTCTGATGGTATTCCAATTGCAAGTATCATGACGCGAGATGTCATAACAATTGATCATACCCAAACAGCACATGATGCGGCCACTATCATGATGGAAAAAAAGATCGGGAGTGTCATAGTGACTGCATATGGAAAACCCTTTGGTATAGTTACAGAAAGAGACTTGGCGCGCATAATGGCAACCATGGACATATCTAGCAGGTGTCTAATCTTGAGTTATCTTGCATCAAGACCGCTAATTTGTGCAAGCCCGACTCAAACGATTCAAGAAGCATCCAATATCATGGGAAAGCACAACATAGATCACCTTCCTATATTTGAAAAAAACAAAATTGTTGGAATGGTTACCACAAGAGATCTTGCAATGTGTTTGCTTTATGCTTGAAAGATCTGTTTATGCTGGCATGATAAAACTAGACACCATGATCTGAAGGATTCAAGTCCGCGTCTTACAGGACTTGAATCCATGATTTGGATTCTATAACTACCTAAATGTGATGTCGACTACTCATTATCATGACTGCTTTCACAACTGGATCATGTATGAAGTGTGGATATCAAGCAAAACCAAGAAAACCTTCTTCTGCTGATATGGAAGTCAGTACTTGTCCAAAGTGCCACAATGAATTGACATAATCTCATTCTTGGGTTCACACATGCAAGGTTCATTGGTTGATCTCAGTGATTGGTCTTCATAGGTATTGTTAAATCTACAGTCTGATCTGATGTATGCTATGAACAAGAAAAAAACTATATCTGCATCGATTGAGGTCTACAAAACAAGAATAAATCAATTGGATGAGAAACTCAAAGGACAAAATCTTAGCAATGAACAAAGAGGAACTTTTGAATCTGAAAAAATAATTGCTACTAAAGAAATTCTGAAATTAGAATCTACAAAATAAGCGTATTATTTTATCTCCAAGAGTTCAACAAGACCGCATTTTGTATTCTTTGTATTCAAATCCACAAATGCAATGCGGCGCTCGTCAAAACCTTTGACAGGAGTTACCAGAATGGTTGCACCTTTTCTTGAAAGTGACTCTAGTTCTGATTCGATATCTTTTACCTCAAAACAGAGGTGATGTATTCCGCCGCCGGACTTGGCAAACTCGCTAATCTGAGAATCAGGTGACGCAGGCTCTATCAATTCTAGAAATGGATCGCCTATCTTCATGAGGCAGATGTTGACTTTTTGACTGCCAACTGGCATTATGGTACTTACAGTCTCAAAGTTTAGGTATCTTTTGAGCTCGCCCAAGGATTCATGGATATTGCTTACTACAATGCCAACATGGTGCAGTTTCATGAAAATCGTGGTATTGTTGATGTACAATAATCTAGCGAATGACCTGTTAATTTTATATTGATACCGGGTTCAAGTGGTATCATGCTGGAAAAGCTAGTCAAGGAATCAAAGGCACTTGAGAAAGCCATTGCGGGAGAAGAGCTCACATATGATGATGGAGTGGAACTGATGGCTTATGACAACCTCTACATGTTGGGTGCCGCAGCAGATCTGATTAGACAAAAAAGAGTTGGACAGCAGGTAACTTTTGCAGCATCATATTATTTGAATTACACAAACGTCTGCGCCGCAAGCTGCCAAATGTGCGCATTTTACAGAAAGGGAAACGAGTCTGATGCATATATGTTATCTGCAAAAGACATCGAAGGCCGTGTTGCAATTGCAAAGGACCTGGGTGCAACAGAGGTTCACATTGTTGGCGGTTTTCATCCCGAACTTCCACTTGAATACTATGAAGAAATGTTTCGTACAATAAAAAAAAGCCATCCTGAGATGCACATCAAGGCACTTACTGCAGCTGAAGTTTTTTTCATTGCACGACTGACAAAAAATTCTGTAAAAGAGGTGTTGACCAGACTAAAGGCAGCTGGCTTGGATACAATGCCTGGAGGAGGAGCTGAACTATTTCATCCTGACATACGAAACAAGATAGTTCGCGGCAAGTGCTCTGGGCAAGAGTGGCTTGATACCATAGAGCAGGCCCACAACCTTGGAATCAAGAGCAACGTGACGATGCTTTTTGGACATATTGAAAAACCTGAACATATCGTTGACCACCTTGTAAAAATAAGAGAAGTACAAAAGAGGACCAAGGGATTTCTTACATTGATACCGCTAAAGTTCAGCCTTGACAACACTGAACTTGAAAAGAAGGGGCTGGTAACATCTGAAAGCTCCTCTACGTATGATCTTAGAGTGACTGCAGTATCAAGACTGATGCTTGCAGGCCAACTTGACAATATTTCAGTATACTGGGTTGCACTGGGCAAAAAGCTTGCACAAGTTGCACTGACATATGGTGGAAATGACTTGGTGGGAACTGCATTCTCTGAGGAGATTTATCGCGCAGCAGGCAAGGGGACAAACTCTTCCATCATTGAACTAGCAAACATGATAAAAGAAATTGGACGTGAACCTGCACAAAGAGACACGTTCTTCAATGTTATAAAAAAATTCTAAATTTCTGCGGGCTTTTGCGTAACTGTTTTTCCTTCCCCACCTTTTTTTCTGCGTTTTAGTCCGATGCTGATAAGTGTGATGAAAAAGCCAAGGCCACCAACAAGTCCTGCAATGTTTCTAAGACCCATGTTTACCACTAGATCCTGATTGAACGCAGTCTTTTCTTCATCTGTCATGTCCGCCTTTCCAGCAGGTTCTGTTTCAGCAAGATATGCATAAGATGCAAAACCCACTACAAGCATTGTAATGCCTAGTGCAAAGACACGTTTGTCCATTGGAGTAATTTCTAAAGTGTGGTAAATAACTTAAGCTATGCGAAGCTCAAATTGTGGAACAAGACCCTTTTCTATTCCAAACTGGAACAAATTCCTGATTGCTTGCTCTCCTAGTACGCCCATCTCAATTGTTACATCGTTTACATACATTCTAACAAACTTGTCAATTGTCTCCTTTGACTGTCCCCTGCCATACTGCATTGCATAGTCTAGTGCCTCACTTGGTCTTGCCATGCCGTATACGATTGACTCTCGGAAAAACTCGTCAAACTTTTTGATTGTGTCTACTCCAAAGTGGTTGCTCATTACGTTTACACCTAATGGAACAGGCAATCCTCCCGTACTATCTCTCCACCAGGAACCAACATCGAGAAGTTTTACCAGGTTTTTTTGGTCATATGTAATCTGTCCCTCATGTATGACTAGACCTGCATCCACTTGTCCGCTTGCAACTGCATCTGGGATGTCACTAAATTTCATCTCTGTATAGTCAAACTTGCCAATCATTAATTCTAGAAGAAGAAACGCCGAAGTAAGTTTTCCGGGAATTGCAATCCTGGAGTCTCTTAATTTTTCTACTGAAACGTTTTGCTTTGAAACTACAATGGGACCATAACCTTTTCCAAAACTTCCGCCGCTTCTTAGTATTGTGTAATCCTTGAGATATGCACAAGCATGAGCGGATACTGCAGTCACATCAAGTTCGTGTGTCAAGGCTCGTTTGTTTAAAGTCTCTATATCTTCAACAACATGTTTTACATTAAAGAGCGGTGAGGTAACTTTGCCACTTAGCATTCCGTAGAACATGAACGCATCATCCGCATCAGGAGTGTGTCCTATTGTGATATCCATAAAGATGATTTTTATGTCTATTATAAAAATCAAGTTCGTGTCCACAATCGCTGCCTTTGAAAGCGAGATAATGATGCAACTTGAATTTTTAGAATACTTTGAGCCTTCCAAGCAACTCTCTATACAGAATCAACAAAAGGCCATATTCTGTGGAGCTGGAGACTCTTTTGTATCTGCACAACTTGGCGAAGTCTTTTCTGATTTTAGGATAAAGGCACTAGATCCACTTGACATATCAAAATACAAAAGACTCTTGAATGATCATCATTTGTATCTAATATCAATTTCAGGAAATACTATATCCAATATCCAACTTGCAAGACAATCTAAAATCTCTACTGCAATTACTGCAAATCCACAAAGCAAACTTGCCAATGCATGTGATGGTATAATTCATTTGAAATTTGACAACACCGGAATCCAGACTGCAGGAAGTATTAGCTTACTTGCAAGTGCTCTTACATGCATCTCACTTGTGACTAAATTCAAGATGCCAAATTACCACAAACTGTACAAAATGGCTTTTAAGGTATCCAAAAAACCGATTCACGGCAGGGTCTATGTTTTAGGGAATCTGTACAGCTTTCCAATAGCAATGTTTTGTGCAGCAAAATTACAGGAGGTTTTAGGGGCAGATGCACGCTATGAGCGAATAGAGCAGTTCTCTCACATGGGACTGTTTTCATCAAGAAAAGGCGATACTGTAGTAATATTTGAAAAAAGGAACAAGCATAATGAAAAACTTGTAAGGCAGATAAAAAAATGTGGACTGCATCCTATACTGATCGATCCTCCAACAAATGATCCAATAGGACAAGTTATCTTTTTCATCTTTGTTTCAGAATTTTTGTCACTGCACTTGGCCAAAATAAAAAACAAAAAAGAATGCTTCTTTGTAGCGGCAAAGAAATTGAGAAATGCTAGTTCTTCCATGATCTACTAATTTTTTTTATAATTCTTCTAAACGTTTAATACCGGCTGGAAAAGGATTTAGCTAAACCATGAAGTTCAAGGCGACAGATCAAATTCTAAGCATTATTGGTAATAAGAAGAACATTCGCAACTTTGGAGTCATAGCTCACGTAGACCACGGAAAGACAACCATGAGTGATAGTCTTCTTGCATCTAGTGGTATCATCAGTCCATCTGTTGCAGGACAAGCTCTTGCACTTGATTCGATGAAACTTGAACAAGACAGACAGATGACAATCGTCCAGGCAAACGTTACTTTACTTTATGAACAAAATGGAGAAGAATATGTAATCAACATGATAGACACTCCAGGACACATTGACTTTACTGGTAGAGTAACAAGAAGTCTTAGAGCAATTGACGGTGCAGTTGTGGTGTCAGATTCAGTTGAAGGTATCATGACACAGACTGAGACTGTAACCCGTCAGGCATTAGAAGAAAGAGTGCGACCTGTTCTTTACATAAACAAAATTGACCGTCTCATAAAGGAGCTAAGATTGCCTCCAGATAAGATGCAAGAATGGTTACTTGAGATTATTACCAACTTTAACAGACTAGTTGACATTTACGCAGAGCCTGAATACAAGGAAAAGTGGAAGGTAAGCATCCAGGACGGTAGTGTCTCATTTGGTTCTGCAAAGGACAAGTGGGGATTTAATGCAGATGTGATGAAGAAGAAAGGAATTTCGTTTAAGGATATCTATGAAGCATATTCTGAGGGCGGCGATGTCAAAAAATTGGCAGAAAAGGCTCCATTGTATGACGCAGTACTTGGAATGGTTGTAAAACATCATCCATCTCCTGATGTTGCACAAAAATATAGGATCCCAAAGATTTGGAAGGGTGATTTAGATTCTGATATTGGTAAAGCACTTTTGAACTGTGATGATAACGGCCCCACTGTGATGATGATTGTAAACATGACAGTAGATCCTGCAGCTGGTCCTGTTGCAATAGGGCGTCTATTCTCTGGCAAGATAAAAGATGGTGACAGGATACACTTGATTGATACAAAACGGGAAGGCAGAGTCCAATCTGTCAACTTTTTCATGGGTAACCAAAGAGAAATGGTGGGAGAACTTGCGGCAGGAAATATTCCAGCTTTGCTTGGACTAGAGCATGCAAGAGCAGGTCAAACTTTGTCATCTATTGCAGGTATCCAGGCATTTGAGGGAATCCAGTATGTATCAGAGCCTGTCGTGCAAATTGCAGTAGAGCCAAAACATCCCAAGGACTTGCCAAAACTTGTTGAAGCATTAAACCGTATTACAATAGAAGACCCTAACCTGGTTGTAAAAATTAACGAAGAATCAGGTGAGACTGTAATTGCTGGCATGGGTGTGCTGCACCTGGAGATTGCAACTGCATTGATTGCAGATGCCAAGGTGGATATTATCACATCTCAGCCATTGATTAATTATAGAGAGACAATTCGTGGCTCTGCTGGACCTATCATGTCCAAGTCACCTAACAGACACAACAAGATCTTCATGAAAGTAGAACCATTGGATGAAAAGATTGCTGAGATGATAAGAAACGGAACATTAAACGAATACAAGGATAAGAAGGAAGTTGCCAAGATTCTAAAAGATGCAGGATGGGATGGCGACGAGGCAAAACGTGTAATGAGATTTGATGTAAGAGGTAATGTCATGGTAGATGGGACCAAGGGTGTCCAGTTTGTTGGAGAATCTACAGATTCTATACTTTCAGGTTTTGAAGATTCTGTTAAAGAGGGTCCACTTGCAAGAGAACAGGTAAGGGGTGCCAAGTTTACGTTTACGCACTTTGTTCCACACGAGGATCCAGCTCACCGAGGTCTATCACAACTAGGACCTGCTTCTCGAAGAGCCTGTACTGGATCAATGCTTTTGGCACAGCCTGTGTTGCTTGAACCAACACTTGGAATAGAGGTACGTGTGCCACAAGAAATGATTGGTAACGTTGCAGGTGTAATTTCTGGCAAGAGAGGCAAGGTGCTAAATATGGAACAAAAAGGTGTCATACATATCATATCAGGTGAGCTTCCAGCATCTGAGACATTTGACTTGTCAGAGATAATGCGTGGACAGACTGCAGGACGTGCAATGTGGAACACTCATTTCAAGGCATGGACTCCAGTTCCAAACTCCATCCTGACCAAGGTAATTGGCGATATACGAAAGAGAAAAGGATTGGCCCCCGAAGTGCCAACACCAGACGAGTACGTCGACAGCGAGTAAAAAATGGTTTACCCCCAAATTATGCTTGGGGACATGTCGTTGTCGTAAAACTTTAGAACATTAAAAGATCCTTCTAAATTGTTGAAACTTTTTTCTGATCCTGAAAAATCACAAATACAACAAGACGCATTGCGTGTAGCAGGCAAACCCGATGATCCTAGACACAATCATAACGTCCAGGAACTTCTAATGGCACTCCAGATTATTTTGCATGTACTTGGAAAAGAATGGTATGAAAGAGCTGGAAAAGAAATGAATGCATCGTTTGATGTCCAAACGCTTTCAAGAAATAATCAATCTCCTATTTCTTATTACTTGGGTAGCGGAGACCCTAGTAAGTTCATACGTCTAATTGCGTTTGCAGTATTTCTTAAAAATTTACTAGGTAAGACCAATATTCAAACTAAACTTAGGGCATACGCTAAAGAGAACAGAAAAAAAGACCAAGTCATTCCAATAGATAAGTTTGACAGCACTTATTTTGAACTGAAGGTCGCAAATTATTTTTTAAATGGTGGTTTTAGAGTAGAATTTATCAAAGAATTAAGGAATGAACAAACCCCTGACTTACGAATAACTTCTAGTTCTGGTTCAACCTTAGTGGAATGTAAAAAGAAACGTTCCAAGAATTCCTACAGTGTTTCAAATATTACAGACACAATTCACGTTGCAAATAACCAACTAGAATCATTTAATGCTACAGGAATAATAGCCATCGAGATATCTACAAACAATCAACTCATTGAGAAAGAAATTACCGAATTAAAACACGAAATTGGAATTATTATATCTTCAATGCCTAAGGTAATGCTGATTTGGATTCTCAACGAATATATTTTTCTAGATACACTTACCGATGAGCAGGTTATTCGTACTGAAGAATTTCACGTAGTTAATCCTAATTCCGAAAGATGCATTCCAGAAGACATCATGACAGTAATACTAGGTACAAATCCGACAGAACAACGATCACTTTACGAAGATTGAGTTCATGACCCTTCTAGGAAAGAAAAACCACTATAACGTAAAACTGCTTCGTGGCTACGGTGTATCCATCACTCTAAAAGATAACAAAATTTCATTACGAAATGGCACTGATCTTTTTGGTCATGCCGAAAAAGAAGAATATTTTGTCACTCGTATGCCTTATGAAAAAATAGTAATCTCAGGTAGGGGTATGTATCCACTGATGCAATCAAGTTACTATCAGAGAAAAATGTCAATGTCATTCTAACAGATACCTACGGAAATCCTGTTTCCAGTATGAATGGCATCAGGTCAAGTGCTACCTCTACAAGATACAGAATGGGTCAGTATGATTCATTTCGAGATCCTGACAAGGTGAAATATCTTAGAAGAAAACTTCTTTCAGACAAGTTAGAGAGTCAGATTAATGTCTTCAAGTCTTTAGAAAAACCTGAACTGTATCAGGCAATTTCTAAACTGGAATTATACCAAAAACAGGTTGAGAATCTATCGGAATTGAAGGACTTTCTGGTAAACGAGTCTAGAAGTGGACATATCTATTTTGGAAATTATGCTAAACTATTTGATCCAAAATACAAGTTTGATTCAAGGCGTGGTGGTGGAGGTCGTATTTCTAACAGATATGCCTCTGATATCATTAATGCTTTACTGAATTATGGTTACACTGTTCTTGCTGGTGAGATTTGCAAGTTTGTCAATGGTTTTGGATTAGATGCTTACTATGGATTCTACCATCGTTCTCATTCGGGTTTTCAAGCGTAGTGTATGATTTGATTGAGCCTTTCAGGTGGTTGGTGGAGTATTCGGTGTACAAATTTGCAAATAATCACAATAATTTGATCAATACTAAAAGTTACACGTGGACTAGAGAAGGCAAAGTTGTGATGGATTCTAGTCTGATTCAGAGGTTTTTGGAAGTTTTAGAGAGAAAATTTCAGTCTAAAAGACTGTACAAATTTGGACACGGAGTGAAAGGAAAAGATGGAATGTCTATGTGTCAAGAAATTACCGTTGCCAAACTTTGTGTTGAACAATTACTAAGTTTTTGCTGTAAACTTGAATTATAGGTTTACTTCTTCTGAAATTTTTTCAAAATATTTTTGTTTGAGTTCTTGGTTCGTACGTTGTATGATATCAAATAATTCTTTCATTTTTCTAACATGTTCATTATTTTTTACTTCAGAAATAACTTCATCCCACATGATATCAAATATTTTTAACTCTGATGTTGGAGTTTTATAATTTTGAGAATGTCCTGCATCATCAAGGAAATTAAGATCAACATATGATGGCTTCCCTTGATATTTGTCCTTTGGATGAACCCCCAGTATAGCACAATCTATCAATCTAAACATGGCTTCGCCTCCTCCTACATCGTTAAAATATTCTATTCTCTGTACCTTCTTTCCAAATTTTTCCGAAGCTTTACGTAAAATGATCTCATTTACAGTGGTAGCACATATTCCCAAACGATAATCATAATCTTGTATTGTGCCATAAAACCCACCAATATTATGAAGCAGTTCTTTATCTTCTAAGTAGATATAATCTGATTCAGTGTTTATTTTCTGCCACTCATTAAAATCAAAATATGGATATGGTCTTCCAGTTGCAAGTTGATTACATCTATCTTCAATAACAAGTGAGTCTTTATGAAGTGGACGATATACTTTTTCTATTCCTTTAACGATCATGTCTTTTTTTCCTTTTTTAACTTCAATTTCTTTTTCTATTTTTTCTCCCCATTTTTCTGCAGTGACCCAATCATTTTGTTCTAAGGATCTAGTCATATTTTCTAATGAATTAGTTGTAACAAACTCGTTTGAAATTGCTCTTTGATGGGTAATAGCTATTGCTATTTTTTCTGTCAATTCAGACCAACGTCTTGACCCTATAATTCCTAATACCACACAGACAAATCCAGATCCAATACCTGTTGTAATTTTTACACAGTTAGAATCACAAACTACCTCCTGTAACTTATTATGTATGATAAAATTGTCAGCAAGAAAAGGTGAAACTAATATGCCAACTAGAAATATTCCGGATGTAATTGCAAAATAAATCATACTGATTATTTTGTCAATTTCAATAGTTACTGCTCTACTATGGAGTACTGATTCTTTTGATAAAAAATAAGATCCTACTATTGGATAATTTACCATTTTTTCTGAAATGGGCGGTTTATCTTTCAAATTGTTCCTTACTACCCACCCGAGTGGATCAACTATGCTCAGCAAAGTTCCTAGTGCACCGGCAATACCTAGTAAAAATATTTTGTTTGTAGTAATACTAAATCCAATAATTGCACTGATTACTGTCACGACAGAATATGCAAAAGGATAGTCAATTATCTTAAGAAGTGATTCTCCTGCCACCAATATTTTATTCCTACTTTTGCAATCTTTTAAAGATCACTTTCAGGCTCGTACCGTTCATCATCATAAAATTCAACTTTATCCTTTGAAACCAATTTTCCTACCAAGTCAATAGGCATGGCAACAGAATCACAAAAGGAACCATCATTTAACGACTTTAACTCAGACAACCAAAACCTCTTCTTATCAGAATTTAGGTTGATTTTCTTCTTCATAAATCTCAATTTTACCCACCTCTTTGAGCATATTGAACAGAATACCGCTCTTGATGTGCGTATTTCTAGTGGTCTTGACCTTGATGTATAGCATACCGTCCTTATCCGCTAGAGTATACTCATATTCATTTTCCTGTTTTTTCTCATTATCGTATCCTATGCCTCGTTTCTTCCATATGTCCTTAAACCTGTAAAAGCCATTTGAGAGGAAAATAACATAATGTGCCAAGACATTGTCATTATGTTGGGACGTTTTGAGTCAAATGTAGTAAGCAGCACAACAGGACCTGGTTCAAGCAGGCGATATACTTGTGATAATGGCAGTGACTTCTTTTTCATGATGCCTTTATGCCTCTGGAAAGAAATGATGATTTGTGTGTGTTAACTATTGTCATTTCTTATGATAAATCCTTGTTCCCTAGATGATGATTTCATTGATCACATGATCTTGATTGATTGTTCTAAAGTTTTACGACAATGACATGTTTACCTTCGTGAAAAGGGGGATTCTATTTTTACTCGCTGTCGACAAAATGGTTTACCACCGATTTGTTCGTGGGAATGTGCTAGTATCGTAAAAGTTAAGATCGATTAAGACATGGGTATAACGTGGATAGTAAGGAAAAAGAATTCAAGTGTAAAGAATGTGGCATGATATTCAATGATCGTGTGCATTTTGAGAGGCATACCAAAGTACACAAAACAAAACATAGTGGATTTGTACAAAAATGGTATTGGGAAAACTGATCATATTTGAAATAATCTAAAATGACTCATATGGCAAAATTAGATGGAATGATCACGCGCAAGACAAGGACAAGATTTTGATGCTAACAGAGAATTATTGGACTATTACAGTTAGAAAGTTTTGAATTTTGTGTTTATATGAGAACTCTATGAGTTCACGTTCGATATTTTTAATTATAGACTTGTATGAAATTCCATATGTTTGGCGTAGTGCATCGGCCAAGTATTCTGGATGGTCATAACAATCCGGTAGATAACAATGATATTCCGTATATAGAATCCTCCATACTTTATCATATATCGGCTTGCCAATGTCTAAAAGAACTTTTTCTATTGCTACAGTAACCATGGCTTTTTGTACGACGGTATCACTTACACTATATCCAAAGTTTTGATTTGTCAGAATTTTTTCATCCCGAGTTCTTGTTGATTCAGAACCGGTACGTATCATTTTTGAATTTGAAACTATTTCCGGACTATACCATGGATTTGTTTCATCAATCATGGATCCATAAATCTCCAGATTGATAGATAAAGTTTTCTAATATCAGATAACAATAAACAATATTTCCCATTTTTAGATACTAATTTAGGCACACATGTACGGTACGTGTACGGTACAAGGCTACGTATACATATCAGGCGCAGTATTGTGTTCAACAAATTCCATGAGGTGTGAGGTAAAATTGAAATCTAAAGGTGATATGGTAGACCAAACTAACCTATTCTAAATTGTTGAACAATTAGGCAATAGACGGTATATTTCCAAATTTGGCAGACGGGTCTTAAATGCCGGATTAGAATACAGTATTTTATGAAATTGCTCTCATCTTTTCACAACCCAGAGACCAAGAAATACACCATTAACTATTTCGTGGTTCTTGCAATGGCCAGTACGACAATTCTATTAACTACATTCCACATATTCCAACAAAATCCGCTCTCAAACATGTCTTATTTTGATGGAGCTTTCTCGCTGTTTATGCTAAGCCGTAAAAAGCAAGTAAGAAATGCATTATGGTTCAACATGTCTAAGATTAAAGACATAGCCAGACAATCAATACCATTATCTTATAACATCTGATCCTGACAATCCCGATCAGATGGATTGTAAAGTGATTCAATCTTGATGCTGGTAAGAAATGGTCAGAACAATTCTTTGGGACAACTTTGAATCTTTTTGATTGAGAATCCATATTCCTTGAGAAACTTTACATTGTAATGATTCCTATTTCCTTTTGGAGTCACAATATCATGCCAATAAAATGTGCAGATTGCGGATGTTTTCCTGAGGATTGTAAAAGAAGTAAATCTAATGAAGAATGTCCTAATTGCACGTTGGAAGACTGTTGCTGTAAAACATCCGACAAATCATAACGTGGTGATTGTCTAAGTGAATACTTCGGTTGTTTCACCGCAATGGATGCATTTATCTAAAAAACTGTTTATTGGCCGCCAATCATGTTTTCCATCTGGTGACTTTGGGCATTTTTTAGTTTCACTCAACTTTTTCACCCGTCATAAGACCAATTGCAGTTCTGCCAAGTTGCATAATGTTTTCTAATACTAATACGTCATTTATATAAAAAAAGTCTGAGATAAAGGCATTTTTGGTATCTTGCTCACGCTACACAATAAATCATAACTTACGTCACGATCTAGTGATACCAAAAAACAAGCACAAATTTACGAACAAGAGTATGTCACCTATGAATAGATTCGTCAATAAGCTAATGTTATGATAAATCAGCTACATTTGTGAGAACATATGATATAAAACCGTGGGCTAAGTTAGCCCACGGGCATTAGGTAATCTTGCCAAACACTTAATGCAATTTTTTTCTGATTTCATTTTCTTTTTAAACCTTTAATGAGATGATGGTCAAAACGAGTTTTATCTTCCAACAAATCATAACGTTCGATATTATGCTGTATTCAGTTTTCGTGGCTAAGTGGGGATCGCCTTTTTGTCTATGGCGAGTAAAAAGGAATACTAGTCTTTATGCTGATGTTTACCCAGCCTACAAGTTGAACAGAGGTATTTTCCATCTTTATCAGGAGTCATGATAACAGAGTCACAGTGACATTCATTGCACTGACATCTTATGGTCATACTAGCATCAGAGCAATTTGATGGTTCTTAATATTTTCTACACGACCAAAATCTGTGCCATATTGTCTGTCAGGGAAAAAATATTTTGCCGTAGAATCTCATTATTTTAAAACAAGGATTCTACTGATTTCAAGACATCCCATACCGGACTCACATGGCCAAATTCATCAAAGGCCGTCTGACGAACTTCTCTTATCTTTTTCTTATTATCCGGATCATCCCGCAATAGGACAACCAAATCTTCTAGCCTGTCTGCCAGTTTTGTTTGGTCTTCACGATCTACGTTTTGGATGGATTTTACTTCATCATCTGTTAAGATTGCCAGTGGTGCTTTTGATTTAGACAGTGTTTTTATTATTTCATCGATTTTTTTGATTGTCTTATCTTTATCCAATGATTCCAATAATAGAAACCTATTATTTAAATCGAGTTTTTATTCTCAAGTTTTGGCAGATCACATGATGACGCCGCAAAGAATAAGGTTTGGAAATGACATATTATATTGTGCAGGTTCCAGCACAGTTGTATATAGACGGGGAGTTGAGATTTGTTTCAACCAGCCATACAGTAGAAGTTTCAAGTCTAAGAAAAGGAAATGTCTTCAGATCAAAAGAACTTGATCTTTTAGGCCCTTCATTTGAAGGACGAAGTTATGTCATAGACGATTTTGTAGTCATACAGTCAGGCAAGGACAACCCGTCAATAGTTAGAATCTACCTTAAAACTGTGTGAGACACAGATACGAGTGTTCCAACCACCAAAGGGTGCAGTGATTTGCTTTATTCTTGTTAAAAAACAACATTATGACAACAAAGAATCAGTCCTCTTCATCAGAGTCGTCTTCCTCACATGATATTGGTTCATAAAAATATCTTTTTTGGAACAGTACAAACTTTCTGGCAAGAATCATTTTTCTATGTCAGGATGTATCAGATTGTGCCAAACTTCTAGTAAATCATGCTGAGCATGAGCAAAGAAAACATGATATCTGAAGATGAAACACAAAACAAAAAGCTCCCTACTGCTAATAACCAGGATTTTATGACCGCGTTTCACAACATCATAACTTTCGCATTGATCTTAAAGATGTTCCAACAAATCATGACCTATGTCATTACATTAGGTGAATACATCAATAGTTCACTAGTTTAGTACCCTTGTGATGGCGGATCATTTGAATATGATGATTAGTCTGGCTCAAGTCCCTGTATAATATAGATTCAAAAATGATGAAAAGGAATACAGAGATTGGCTAACCATGACTCAATTCAGAAACCTTTAATCAATTCCAATTATGGGATGCTATCCTAGGGGGGAGGATATGCTTTTTAGGAAGTGCTATTCACCCAAGTATGAGGAAATTACATGACTAATCTCTTTGCTTACGTAATTGGAGCTGCCATAGTCGGTATATTGCACATGTCTGCTCCTGATCATTGGCTTACACTCTGCATTCTTGCAAGAAACAAGCAATGGGCTCCAAAAAAGCTCTTTGGAATATCTTTTATGACTGCCATTGGACATGTGGGGCTTTCTGTTGTTATGGGTCTTGTTGTTGTAGTAATCGGTCTTGTATTTTCTCATCTGATTTCATACTATCTTGACACGGGAATAGGAATAGCTATGGTAGGAGGAGGATTAGTTGTTGGAATCATCTCATTAGTAAGAAAAAGCAAACATCACCATGATCATAGTCATGAACATGAAGAAGGGAAAAAATATGGTAAACTTACTTCGAAAATAGGATATTTTGCAGTTCTGGGGGCTGCACTTTCTCCAGACCCTAGTATAATTCCAATTTATTTTTCTGCCATATCTGCTGGATTATACTTTGCATTAGAGTTATCAGTAGTATTTGCAGCCGCTTCTATCATCACGCTTCTACTTTTAGTTCAACTTGGTACTATGGGATTAGCAAAGACGCTTGCAAAAATCCCAGAAAAATACAATGATTCAATGGTAGGATTTGTGATCATGGCTATTGGAATCTATGTTCTCGTTGTACGGTGAAGATGGGTATTCGGAGGTTGGACAAACCATCCGACTAGATAAATATCACTTGACTGAGAAAAATAGAATATGACTCATCATAAACTTCCTGAAGTGAAAAAAAGATTGGCAAGAATAGAAGGACATGTAAAAGGTATTGCCAAGATGATAGATGAGGGAAAAGGATATCCTGAGATTGTTCAGCAGATAACCGCAGTAAGAGCAGCTTTGGATAGTACAATGGAGATAATAATATTGGACTTGGCTGAACATGTCAGCCTAAATGCTAGTAGCAAGGGTAAGAAGGCAGCAAGTGATCTAAAGGATACCGTATCCAAGATTCTATAAAATAATTGCAAGAATTGTGTCTGGACAAAATGAGTGGGTGCTAAATTGATTTAGCTAACCCCATCAAAGATATCACGACTGCTATTATAATTTGAGAATGTATTTCACGTGGTTGTTTTTTATCATGCCGAAAAACTATGTGCATAGATGCTTTTTTAATTCTGTATATCTATTTCGTATGGTAACTTCTGTTATGCCTGCTGCATCTGCAATATTTTTTTGCGATTTTTTTTCATTATTTTTCACACATGAAAGATATAGTGCGGCAGCAGCAAGCCCTGTGGGATCCTTTCCTGCTGTAATCTCATTTTCTATTGCAACTTTGAGAATTGATACCCCTTTTCTTTTAGTTTTTTCACTCAGCCCTGCTCTGCTTGCAATTCCTGATATGTGCTTGATTGGATCCACAACGGGCATTTTAAGATCAAGCTCTCTTAAGATCAATCTATAGCACCTTGCCACATCTTTTTTCTGAACATTGATTTTACTTGAAACATAAGATAGTGTTCTTGGTATCTCTCTGTCTCTGCATGCTGCATATAGGCAGGCTGCAACAAGTCCTTTGATTGACCTGCCTCTTCCAAGACCTTTCTCCATTGCTTTTCTGTAGATGTAGGCCGTTTTTTCAATTGCATCATCAGAAAGAACCAGCTTGTCTTTTAATCTGTTAAGTTCACTGAATGCCTGCCTGAAATTTTTTTCTATGTGTAGGTGGGTTTGACTTCTGCTGTTCCATGTTCGAAGACGTTCTATGTTGCTTTTCATGGATGCTGATAGTGGCTTTCCATATGCGTCCCTGTTTACAGGACCTATGACAGTTGCAAGTCCCATGTCATGCAGTGCAAGCGAGGTGGGAATTCCAGCCCTGCTTTTACTTTCATACTCTTCTCTGGAAAATGAACGCCATTCTGCAGATGATTCTTCCAATCTTTCAGTAAATACAAATCCACAGTTTCCACAAAATCTTTCACCAGTTATGCTGTCTGTAATAATTTGGATTTTTCCACAACGTGGACAATTATCAGTACTAGAAGAAAATACTCGATTCATAATTTATTGCCTCGAACTGGATCACAAATGAGATTTAGTTTGATATGTGAAATGAGATTTTTCTGATACTTGATCATATTATGGTACTAGTTTATTTTTTATCACATAAAAAAGTTCTAACAATATTCTCATATTTTTTAAAAGTTTCGTAATTAAAATATCAATCATGAGAAATCTTGATATCACTTACAATAAACATGTGCTAGCACACTATTTGATGAATAATTTGTAATTTTTTGCAGATTTTTAGGTTATGTGATTGAGAAGGCAGATTATTTCAAATTGCTGACACGATTTTTCTTGATGACTCAAGTTTTTTTGCTTGTGAGAGGACCTGCTTCAAAGAATATGGAAATTGTCTTTACCTCTTTTTGAATTTGTCCGTATGAAAGACCGTTTGCCAGTGTGATTGTACTATTGATGATTTCACGTAAAAGGGAACCAGGCATAATTCTTTATAGGCAATTTTGAGCCGTAATCTTGATGAAGATTCATGCAGGTCTGTTTCTCGTTTCAGTACTGTTCTTTCTAACAATACAACATGCTCAGGCCCAAGTTGATCCTGGTAACGATCCTGCAATGTGGAGTTATGTAGATCCTACCCAGTTTTGGATTATACTCCTTGCACTGGTTGTAGTTGGTGGGGGATTTACGATATATTTCCGCAGAAAGCCTGCTCCAAAAAATACCACCTAGGCTTTGGGTTTTGCAATCTTGCCCCTGAGTAATTTCTGCAATCCTGGAACCATCATGGCTGTGATTGCAACAAAACCAAAACCAGCTGCAAATAATGCTGCAACATGGGACTCGTAAACACGCATGACAAGAAATGATGCTGCCGAAAGGCCGAACATGATCAAAGATATGCCAAACATTGTATTGATTTTCAATTTACAATCCTTTGATTAACCTGCTAGATTTAGCAATTTCTAAGAAAAAAGGCCTTGTGGAAAGAGTAAATGATTTATCTTGTATGAAATACCATCTTTTCAGACCACAAGGACTCTAACGGGATGATGTTAGTATGGCAATCCTTTGACCGATTAGATGTACTGTGGTCAAATCCTTTTCTAATATGGGTATGATGTATCTGTGATGGGACTATTTGGAAGCAAAAAAGAGGAATTTTGTGCCGTATGTAAGAAGAGAACACCACGCACCAGTAAACCCAAGAAAGAGTGGGATGTCAAAGGCCAGATGTGTGCAAAATGTTACGTTGATTTTATGAAAAAACCTGTTGCGAAAAAGAGTGATGATATTTGTGTTGCATGTGGGGCAGAGCCTGGAGGGCTCAACCTGTGGAAGCCAAAAAAGGAATGGGGGCTACAAGGATGGCTTTGCGAGCCCTGTCTTCATGAATGGGAAAAGTCCGATGACGAATTGAAGAAAAACTGTATTGTGTGTAATGCCAAGCTTGGCTTTTTTCCACGTTATGCAAAAAAGGAATGGAATCTGAAAGGCTATCTGTGCAAAACTTGCTGGAATGCCAAAGAGTCAAAGGCCTGAACAGAAAATCAAGGTAGCATTATTGCAAATGTCTATTCTGGAGGGTTTTGGACAAACACGTTACACACCAACCAGTCCGTCTTTGAGTCTCGATATTGCACATTGCATGTGACAAACTTGCCCTTTAGCGCTCGTTCTAGATCCTGAACTGTCTTTTCTTCATATTGAGGATTATCGGGATCATCTACCTTGGCAATCACAATTCTCTCAATGTTTCCGTACTCTTCCTTGTTGTCTTTGCGAAAATGTGTAACTGACATTTCAAAAGTATTTCCTGACAGACATGCAATTACAGGACCGCCTATTCCGTCACCCATGTTTTGGGTATTTTCTGTGTACCATAATTAACTATTCCACTATGTGTCTTATGTGGCTCTAAGCAGTCTATTGTCAAAGATCATTATGATAACAAACTAGAAAATAAAACCATGAGCAAAACCGAGATGCCAAGTGAGAGGACAAACAGACCTGAGACAAAAGAGTACCGTAGATGTGTACATGAGTGTCTCTTGGTTTGACAATGTTCTATATTTGCGCATGATATAGCTTGCAACTAGGCACAATCCGACATTTTTGTTGCAAAATTGTATTGAATTGATAAATAATTTTTCTGACACTGTTCCATCATGACAAAAACAAAGACAATCAAAGAAATGCAGGGAGGAAAACTCTCATGACAGACTCGACAACGATCGCAAAGTGTCTAGACTATGCAGTCCATATCATGCAATGGGTGGAAGGAAAAGAACACCTGTTGGCAATGGGCAAGGTCTTTCTCTGCACGCTATTCCTAGGAGGCCCATAGCATGGCAGTAGAAAAAACCGGCAAGATTCAAGAGATAAGGGAAACGGTATCTTGCGCAGTTGAGATAATGCGCCAAATAAGGGCACCTGGAGTACAGGAATCACTTGGAAAAATTGTGGACATGAGTACGGTAGCCAAGGATATCATCGAAGCGCTCAAAACTCCGGAGATGGTCAAAAATATAGAAAATCTTCGTTTGATTACACAAAACATCAACGAGGCTTCTGAAAAGATGCAAGGTACCATAAAGCTGATGGAGGAGATAGGTGTCATACAAGAGGCAAAAGAATTTGCAAGGTCAGCAAAAAACATGATGGACTTGATTGGCAATACTGGTCAAGACCTACGAGAGGTAAATGTGGCAGTCAAATCGGTGTTCAAGTCAGTCCAAGTGCTGGTAGACGACATCAGACCTACTGAAAGCAGATATTAATATTGATTATATCATCAGTACTAACATGACAGAATTTGATAGAGTGTTGTGCACTTGTATCAGTTGCAGGTGTGGCCATTATGGAAAAGGGTCCATTGATAATTTTATGTGTGATAACTGTAAAAACGACATCCATAGTGGAATGAGACCTGTCACAAAAACAAAATAACACTAACAATACATGGGACAAGAACTGTTTCTCTATTTCTTGTGTCTAGTTGTAAATAGATTGTTTTTCCTTATCTTCCACTTGTTTCTTTCCAGGGTTGCGTTTTTGATCTCTGACTCTAGTCTCTTCTTTGCTTCATGACTTAGAGTTGGATCTTTTAGCTGCTCATTTTTTTCATTAATTTTTTTTGTGTATCGCTCAATCTGAATGTCTATTCCTTCAAAACTCATTGTTATTTTCAAGTCAGACTTGTAATTTAGCAATTTCTGTTGACTGTTTGATTATGGGAATATGTCATGAGACTTACTTTTTTATGATTTCCCATTCGTATTTGCAGTCTTCGCATAGGAAATAATAGTGCATTCCATCACTTTTTTCGACCGGATCCATGTACTCACCGATGTTCTTTGACGTGCATTCTAGGCACTCTTGTACGACCATTTTCTTTACTTGATATTGCCAGTAAAATTAATGCTTTTGATATTCTATATGGATAATTTTTCATGCTCATCCAAGTTTTGAGGTTATGTTCGGGCTGTTTTTATAGATCATATGGTGATTTTATTTTATGATGCACTGTATCAGCTCCACCTGCAGGGGAAAAATTGCACGAGGTACAACATGCAGTAAATGCGGGCTAGACAATTCCCGTGAAGCAGGGAGAATTGCACTAGAGATACTTGATGAACGGGGAGTGGAAGAGCTTGATGATTTTATGCTAGTTCACTTTCCTGACGAGAACAAGCGAAAAAAACTCAGGCATGTCATGCTCCAGATAAATTATAATGAAAACAGGGCAAAACAGTATGATGCATCAAATCGTCATAAAAGATGATGCAATCCTCATGTAAAAAAATCGTGGAGTTTCCCTTGTGCATGGCAACAGAAACAATGTTTATACTAGATTCCTACTACATGTAAAACATGGACAATCAAATCAATGGACTGAAAAAGAAACTACAAAAGAGCAACGACGACGCACTAGATTTTGTCCAAAAATTAGAGTCCACGCTTACAAACTTTGAAAAGACAGGAAACTTGGCAGGCAGCTATTCTGAGATTAAAAAATCCATACTTGAATACAAGGACAAGCTGATAAGCCAAGTCTAGCACTGGACAGGATTTTTAAAATATTTTGTAATGTATGATTACATGTTGTTGAACATCAGTTAAATTCTAACAATTCATTTGTAATGTGTGGCAAAAACTCTGACAATTGCATTGGTTGTGGCATGTCTTATCATTGCAGGAATTGCCATATTTTTAGAGGTTCCTAAAACTGCTACAAATGCTGTGATCAGATTGAGTACGACTGCTGAAACAACTCCTGGAAATGTAAAAATCCACACGCAACAGCAACTCTCAGATATTGACAGCGGTACAATAATTCTTGACAATTCTACATTGGATAAAATTCCTGCACTGAAAAATGCAATCGATCAGGCCTTTGCCAAGTTTACGCCTCCGCCTTACTACCATGCTCGTACGTTTACAACTGATATCAGTCAAAATGATGTTGATTCCATACTGAAATTGGCAGGCAACAAGGTGGAACAACTGCCTGAAACACAAACAAATGATACAAACTTTGGGGTAAACTTTACCACCTATACGTCTGTAATGGAGTTCAAGCTGAACAATTTCTATTATCATGTTGTCATAGAACAATTGATTCCATCTAGCTGATGGAATTACCATGATCTTGCAAAAAAGAACGTTGAAATGATAAAAGAACATCTGAATTTTTTATTTTTATCAAATCCTGTATGTGAAAAACTAGTTTTTCACTCTAATTTCAATATATTTTCCCTCAATGGTGGAATATAGACTGCGATATGGATAATGGTCCGTGTCATATCTTGAGATGTCGCCATCAAATGTAGCAACAAGTTGTGTGGAATTGTACATGTCTGCAAACTGTTTTCCTCTTTTAAAATCTACAATAAAGTGAGGATCTGCCACAAGAACAACCTTTGTTGTGTTTACGGGCTCTGAGAGTAGCTGCGAATAATCCGACGGGACATTCTTCTTGTGAAATACGTCACTGAATATCCATGTGTATGTGGAACTTGCAAGAATGCTGGTATCATTATCAATTGGCTGGTTTACAACAAATGATGCTGCAGCATATTCTGCACTTGTCATGTCTGTAGTGATGAGTTTCACAAGGCCTACCATGCCAAATGCACATACTCCTAAAACAAAAATGATTGTACCCACCTGGATTTTTTTTCTTGGTATTTTTTCAAATAATCTTACTATCAAGACTGCTGCAGCAATGCACATTACAGGTATTACTGGAATCCAGTAAAAGTACTGGTTGTAGCTAATAGCATACAAGAAAACTAGAAACGGGACAAACCAACCTAGTATCAAGTAATCTCTTCTAATTACTGCAAAACCAATGCCTGCTGCTGCAAGCCAAAACAGGGCAGGGTCCATTTGCATAAATGATTTTGTGATAAAGTTCAGATCAGAGCCGCCGACTCGGTGTGTCTGGAAATAAAACACGTCATGTACCCAATTGCTAAACTGTCCTGACTCCATGCTCTGGGCAGGCCACAAGAGTGGAATCAAGATCACAGGTAGCAACCACAATGCAAGCATCTTGAAGCGCTTTGTGTTGCCAAAAAAGATAATGCCCCCAACCAAAGGAATCATGGTAAAGGCAGGTATCTTTGTAAACACTGCAAGGCCCACACATACGCCGGACAACAAAACTAGCCAGGTGCCGTGTTTGGAATCTTTGGAACAAAGTGCTGCCCATATTGACAGCAAGAGAAAAGGCAACAAGATGGAATCAAGCAGTATTCTGCGAAATATCCATGATATTGGCATCACAGCAAACAATGCCGCAGAAACCAATGCCACCTTTTGACCATAACGTTTTCCTGCTATCTTGTAGACAAGAAAAGTATCTGCCACTGCTAACAATCCCATGATGATTCTTGGCACCACGTAAAGCATGGAAATAGAGTTGGCATCACCTGAAGAGTTCAGGGAGTGGGGATACCCGATAGAGCCAAGTATTCCTGCAAGAAAGATCTGGCCAAACCATGGATGATCATAAAATGAGCCTTCTTGTGGACCGAGGCCATTTAGAACATGCATTGCCCTTCGCATGTAAACCCCCTCGTCAAAGAAAACATCTGGAAAGCCTGCAACATTCCAGAGGTGAGAAAAGGCAGAGACTATCAGTATGGATATGATAAGAAGATGATATCTGTTACAACCAAGTCTTGAATTCAATGTGCTGATGGCATTTTCTAGTCCATTAAACTTATTCTCTGCATGTTGTTTAATGCAAACTTTTGTAAATCTGGCTGGTGGAATCCGGACAATCTTTCAAGCCGTTCTAGTATGAAATATTTTCAAGGGTGCAAACTCGGCATCCTGGAGTAATGGTTTGATGATATGATAGTAACTGTTTAACTGTGATGATATCTGCATCATTCCATGAAACCGTTTCAAAAGATTCTGGTAATTGATGCAAGCGTACTTGTTGGGTGTTTTTTTCTGATATGGGCACTAGCTACAGGTGCCAATTTTCTGCTTCCTACAGTACAGGATGATTACATAAAATCGCTACCTCTTGCATTGATGTATACTACACTAGTTGGCATTCTCATAGTCTTGGGTACTGTTCTTTTATTCTTGCCACGGCGAAAAAAGTGACCCTGTGATCTTAGGATAAAACACCAGATACTTTTTGCACCCTGCCTATCTTACCATCCTGTAACTCTACTTTGATTCCATGTGGATGAAAACTACTTGAGGTGAGAATCCGCTTTACAGTGCCCTCTGTTAATTTGCCTGTGCCTTGATCTTGCTTTAGCACTATGAACACACTGGATCCTATCTTGATCTTGTCTCTTGAAGGTACCGTATCCATTTTGATATGTTACACATGCTGTATTATCTAGTTTGATGTGCATGTGTCACTTGTATATCAGTCATCATCCTCATCATCTACAAACTCGTAATCAAAAGAATATAGAACAAATGACTTTCTGTACAGGCTTGGATTTTTCTCGTACAATACAAAGGTCATACCATATCACTTCCAAGCTGGCTCATTGACAACCAGATTTTATCATTATTGTCTAACTGTTACACCAATGCCTAGATTTTCATTACTGGTTACATGGATTCAAGCTAGGCCAAAAAATAGAAAGAGTTTGGGATTTGTAATGAGCCAAGATGCGAATTTTTTACTTAAAACTCAATCTTGTCTTTTTCGGTGAGCAGGAATTTTTTTGATTTTCTTACTCCTTTTAGATCAAACCAGCTTATCTTCAGCGTTACTTTCTTGCCCTTGATCTCGTCAATTGTTATCTTGTCAGCTGTCTTTACAAGTTCACTTAGTGTTTGATTTGACATTTTTTTACTTGGTTTTATTTTTCAATTTGATTCTTGGGACGAAATTTTGTACACATGTTGTTCAAAATATTCCACGCTGTGATTTTTTCTGGAGAAAGATGTGATCTCACTTGATCGACTAAGCTAGTCTTATGATAAATCAGCTAGGTTGTTGAGTATGTATAATATGCAAAAACAGGCAAAATATTACTTATGCTCCAGGCATCACAGCTAGACAGAAACATTGAAACTACATGTGTTATGATAAACTGTGAATCAGGTTCTGAGGGAAGGATCATGGACGAAATACGCGAGATACCTGGTGTAAAAGAATGTGTCAGAACAACCGGACCACATGATATTTTGGCCATTATCGAGTCAAATACTGTAGAGTTGCTCAAGGAAATCATTGAAAACAAAATCCGCAAGATTCCAAACGTTCATGCAACTACAACACTTGTCATAGCAAGTAAATTCTGAGAATGCGTTCTGTTGTGGTATCCTAAAACAAAACTACTTGTGCTAGTGTGTGCTGTTTTATGTCATGAAGGCGATGAGTTATAAAAAATTCCGCGAGTCTAAAGCGCCTTACTATGACACCATCGAAGGTAAAATGTCAAGGGCTGATGTCATAAAAAAACTGGAATCATTTCTGACTGAAAAACTGGGTGAGGGCCAGGATTTCTTTGACCAGTACAAGGTACGTGAAGCCTAGTCTATTTTGTTATGCTGTGGGTTAGTTTGTCGTGAATCTGTGCTAGGATGAGCTCTGCCTTCTCCTTGTTCTCAAACGTCTCCGCCTTTTCATCCATGATTGCATCTATTTCGTAACTCTTGTCGACTAGAACGTTTGCAACATGATCATCAAGAGTACCGTTGCCCATGAGATAATATGCAAAGACAGTATTTTTTTGTCCAATCCTGTGCAGTCTGTCTTCGGCTTGTCTGTGTATTGCAGGACTCCAGTCAAGCTCTGCAAATATTACATATCGTGCCTTGCTCAAGTTTATGCCAACATTTCCAGCTCGGAGGCCTGCGATTATCAACTTGGTCTCCCCGTTTTGGAATCTGTCTATTCCCTCTTGTCTTTCCTTGTCGCTCTGGCCACCAATGATTGACGCAGGCGAATACTCTGAAAGGCTTCGGTGAAGCAGCTCATGAATTGCCTTGTGGTGACAAAACACCACGACACTCTCTTCAATCTCCATGATGTTTTTGACAAACTCTATGACGTGTGGAACCTTTGCAACCCCTGCAGCCTGTCTCTCGCTCTGTATTGCTCTCTTGTATGATGAGAACTTGTCAAAGGCACTTGTTGCACTTTTTTGTTCCGCTTCCAATCTTTCCCAGATTTTGCCAAGCTCTGTTTGGTAATAGTTGATATCTGAATCAATAAGCTCCTTGTATCTTACCTTGTCTTTTAGCTCTTTTAGAACATCAGATTTCTTTCGTCTCAGCATGACGTGTTTTCGTAATTCTTCTCCCAGACTTGCACGCTTGTTCTCAAGAACGATTGCCTTTCCTTTTTCGTTCACATAGCAGAAATATTCGCAAAACTCCTCAAAGGTTCCAAGAAGGCCAGGTCTTAGTATGTCCACGATTGGCCATATTTCTGAGCCTCTGTTGTAAATCGGTGTTCCAGATAATCCTACCCTGTATTTCACAGAATCAAGGGCCGCAAGTTTTTTCACAGCTGTGTATTTTTTTGTAGTCTTTGATCTGAGGTGCTGTACCTCGTCGCAGACAATTGTCTTGATGTTTAGTTTTGCAATGTCGTCCATTCTCTTGTGCAGCAAATCATAGTTTATGATGTAGACGTCATATTTTCCAAGTTCTTGTGCCTTGCCTGTTCTTATCAGAACTGATGATGGATATTCTTTTTCTAAAATTTTGCCATTGCGACTGCGCTTTTTGAGGAACTTTTGGGTTTCCCTTTGCCAGTTGTTAAGAGTTACAAGCGGAGCCACAATCAATACTGGAAATGTCTGTTTCTCTGTTGCAAGATATGCCAAGGTCTGGACTGTGTTGTGGGTTATGATTCCATTTGCGATATAGTTGTGTGTTTCAGGTATTGATAAATCGTAAACATGGCCGCAAAATGATTTTTCTTCCACTGATTTGATCTGGCACCAATTGATTGATTCTAAAGATATCTCACGTAATTGTTGTGCTAAATCATGATGTATAGTCTCTAACTTGTTTGAAACCTGTAACGCAAGTTGTTTGCTCATGCCTTGGGTGTATTTGTATGGAGTGTACAGATTAAGAGAGCGTAGCGATACTCCGGACTCGGCAATCTTTCGGACAATTTTTTGAGATGGTACGCCTTCAATGTTAGTATTGTGTTTTTTCTGTGCCAGTTTTTCTAGTGCAATCTGTTTGTAAGATGTTAACAGTTGAAACTGTCCAACAAATCTTTCTATTGAGTTACCGCCAAAAGTACATGTATAGTATGTTCTTCGTATTCTTGTGCCGTTTGTTGCATATTTTTTGGCAGTTCTGATACGAAGCCATATTCCAAAGTGACGGAAAATTTCACCTAGTGTCAGTGCAACAGATTTACTTGCAGTGGTTATCTCACAATGTGTTTTACCTATATGACCTTCAGAATCAAACATGGCCTGCACGAATGCTTTCTGTACTTCCAAAGGTGCTTCGATGATTGCTCTTGGAACCTTCTTGTCTTTTGATTTTCTGCCCCACTCGTATCCCCATCTCAAAAATAATTGGTAAAACTGAGTTGTAGCGATGACTTGGCTTGTTCTTTCTTTTCTTGGTTTAGGAAGGATTATTCCTTGTTGTTTTGCTAATTTTTGCACTCTTGCAAGTATCTTTGGATCTGAATTGTAAAATCTTCCATGTGGATATTTTTCGTTTTCAACATACTCGTAACCTTCTGCAATTTGCCATGCCATCAATTCTGCAACATCTTGTGGGAGTGCACCTTTTCCATCATGTATTGTCTTTGAGGGCACTGCAACTTTATCATCCGTATTTAGCTCACCTGCTCTTTTCCATCCGTCAGGGGTAAGGAATCTGTGACGTTTTGTGCATTCTATTTCTGAGCCGTCTTTGAGAGTTATTCTTGTTATTGGCTCGTCAATTTTCTGTCTAAATATCCTGTTTGCTTGTTTGACTACGATATTCTTTCCATTAAAAGTCTGTATGTTTATGGGAGTTCTCAGCTTGGCCCATTCTTCATTTTCATCTTGTTCGGTAACTTTTGCTTGTTTCCAGATTTCTTTGATTGCAATACTTCCGTTTGCTGTATTGATCAGTGTCTCGCCCTTTACACACTTGCCTAAACCCATTTCGTCTGCTAGCAGCGCATTGCCGTATGACTTTAGTAAAAAGTCAAGGCCCTCTCTCTGAAAATCAAGCAGGTTGCCGCGGAACTGTGATCCGGGGCTTGCCTTGCGGAGTTTTTCTATTCTAGTCCATTTTTTTTGCGGGACAATAACTTTGCGAACTTTTCTATGCCATATTGATTTTGATCTTATCTCAAGTGGATACCTGTCCATTATCCATTTTATCTTCTCTACATTTTGGATTGTATCTGGTACGATTGCCTCTTCTGGACCGTTGCCATACCATGCATGGGGTATTACACGGGCCACCATGCTTACTGCTCTGGGGCCGGTTAGTTTCCAAGTCCAGTTCTTTGAATATGTGTCTAAAACATATTCGAGGGTGCCAAATTCTTTCATAAGCTATAATTCTTCGACATTGGTGAGCTCGATTTATGAATCTTTTACTTTGTGCCGTTGATCGCAGTATTTCCCATTTGTGGTTCTTTAAATGATTTTTTAAAGAAATAATGCCGCTTTTGCAAAGAATTTGTGTTTAATATAGATAAATGCCTGAAAAGATGTTTTTCTTGAAATTATTTGACTGCTCTTCTTCTGAATTTTTTTAATTTTTCTAATCCAAGTGACTTGCCAAAGAACTTTCTTACATAGAAATATGCAACTCCTGTTGCAAGTCCTGCTGACCCCATGATCGTACCAACTATTGGCCAAAACAGGAGTTCATGGTTTGGATACAGCCCAAAGACTGTAGCTATGGTGTTTGGTACAAGTTCAGCAGTTCCTGCCACTGTCCACCAAATGATGAGTATTGTAACCTTGTTTGTGACCTCGGTCTGGACCACATTGGCCCCTGTAGCCACCATCTGCATGACGTTTTCTGACATTTGTATTTGTCTGTCCAGTCTTCCAAGGATTACCTCGAATCTTGCAAGGATTATTTCATCATCTGATACCATTTCTGCATCGCCATACTTTAGATTGTGTACAGTATCATAAGTTGCCCATACTGCATTCAAAAAAGTCAAAAGTGATGTCTTCATGTTTGATAGCTCAAGTGAGATGTCTCTTGTGACCTGTCTTGAGCCTGCAAGATCAATTTCAAACTGTTCTGCTCTTTCTACTATGAGACGAAGTATGGAATAATTGGCCTCACTTATCTCATCTATGATTCTTGCCAAAAGTATTGTCTGTCTGTCTGCCCAACTGTCTGCCTCTTTTGGAAGCTTTCGTAAAAGGGTGGGGGCATAGTTGTACAGTCGTGTAATTTTTCCACCATAATCGTCATGAATGGTTATTATCAAATCTTTTTTCATGAAAACCAAAATTGGGGCAGTCAAAGTCTTGTTGTTTCCTGGAACTACAAATGGAATCATGAGGCCCAGTGTATCTCCCCTGTCTTCATAACTTGATACGTATCCTGACAATAATGTGGTTGCATCCATTGTGACACCTGTTTTTTCTAGAATTTTTGGTGCGTCATCTATGATGCTGTCTACGACACATTCTATCCAAGTAAGATTGCCAGTCGAAATCATTCCGGGCAATTCAGACATGTCGACTGTTGGTTTTTTAATGGGACTGCCTTCTTGCAAACTTGCTGCACTGATGGCCTTTATCATGCCTTAGGGGAAAATTTGGACTTATATACACTTATTCGTTAACAGAAACTCACCTGTATTTTTTCATAATCTATGTGTCTTGACAAAAAGTTTGTTAAAACTAGTTTGCAGAGACTAACTTGTCCTTGCCATGTGTTGTAAAAACTGCTGGTAAAAGTTGTCCATAATGTCTAAAACCGCAACATTATCAAGAGCTGTGTGAAAAACAGCATCATTACGGTACTTGCAATTTCTATTCTGCTGGGATCATTTGTTCAACTTGGCAACGCTCAAACACCATCTGGTACAACAACATATCATCTTGTACCATCGTGGATAAAAAATAATGCACTGAAATGGTCTCAGCAAGAGATCCCTGATGCTGATTTTGTAAATGGCATGAGATGGCTTGTGGAACATCAGGTTATTCCTGTGGATGATATTGTGGAAACAGAAGACGGTTCCATCTTGGCTGATTCTGTAAAAAAGATTGCGTACTCTTGGAGTCGGGGACAAGTTCCCGATATTGAGTTTATTCACGGAATTGAATATCTTGTACGGCATGGGGTGATTGCACTTGATGACAATTTTGTATCCCTGGTGGGACAAGATAATCTGACCAAGACCTCGGTACAAAATGATACAAAAAAATCTGTAGTGATTGTTCCAGTTTTTACTGCATCTGCATACTCTGAACGTGGATTTTATTCATATTATGAAGGCAAATGCAGTTCCATCTGTCTGACCTCTGTGATCTATGCTCATGCACCTTTGGGATATACTGCAAGTGTACATGGCGTCTATGTTTTAAGATCACTTGGGTATCACACCCTTACAGATATTGATGTAGACAAAAATCCCAAGGTTTTATTACAATATGACAAAGTAGTTTTATTGCACAACGAATACGTGACAAAAAAAGAGTTTGATGCAATCACGACCCATCCGCATGTTGTTTACCTTTACCCTAATGCACTGTATGGCAAAATAACTGTGGATTATAACGCAAATACCATGACTCTAGTACGTGGTCATAATTACCCCGACGCAAAAATACGAAACGGTTTTGACTGGAAATTTGATAATTCCAGATTTGAATATAACGCGCAATGCAATAACTGGAAATTCTATAATGTTACAAATGGAATTATGCTTGACTGTTATCCCGAAAACCACCTGACACATGACACAAAATTGCTCAAGGCAATAAAGGACTACTAGCTTTTCATGTAATGTTTCTAGATCTCGTTCCTGATATCCCAACATAATAATATGAGTATCAAACGGAGTACTGACAATGAAAGTGTTAGTCGATGAGATGTATGACGGGTTTGATGCCAAGCTCAAAGAGTTTGGCTATGATGCATTTAGCGTAAAAAAACTAATTGTTGAAGGCAAAAAACTGTCAAGTGACTATTCTGTGATAAAATACGCCCATGAAAATGGAATGATCGTTGTAACAGAAGATGTGGAGATTGGAAACGCATGCAAGGAAAATGATATCAGGTGTGTATTGCTTGACAGTGAAACAATATTTCAGATAATCTTGGAAGAGTTGAGCAAGTATAAAGAGCGTTAACTGCTTTCTTTCTTGCCAATTCTTTTTTTGGCTATGATTATTATTGTAATTATTATTCCTACTATGACTATACCATCGATATAGTCCGAGTAATGTCTGATCTTGGTCCACTGGTCTCCTAGTGCTATGCCGACATAGGTTAGCATGATGCTCCATATGATGGAGCCTGCCAAGGTGTAGATTGAAAATTTTTTCAAACCCATTTTTGCAACACCTGCTGGCAATGAGATGTATGTTCGGATGATGGGCAGCAGTCTGCTTATGAATGTGGATCTGTCTCCATATTTCTTAAAGTATGACTCGGTCCACTCTAGGTGGGATTTTTTCAAGAGAATATACTTTCCATACTTGACAATGAACTCTCTGCCAAGTTTTACTCCGATAAAATATGCGATAAGGGAGCCAACAAGGTTTCCAATCGAGCCTGCAAGTATTATCAAGACTGGATTGAGTTTTCCGGTAGATGCCAAATATCCTGAAAATGGCATGATTATCTCACTTGGAATTGGCATCAGTGCGCTTTCTGCTACCATTAGAACGAATATCCCGAGATATCCAGTGTTTGATATTGTCTGAATTACAAAATTTGCTAAATTATTGATAATGTCTAGAGCAACCATTTGTCATTATGCCTCATTTCTTTGTTGCAAGTCTTGTACCTTTACCACATTCCGCCTGTGCTAGTTCCTGGCTCGTCGAAATTTCTCTGTGGGGCATGTTTGTGTGCTTTTTTCATGTGCCTATCAAGTCTCACCGGATCGTGTAGTTCAAGACCGCATTCTTTGCATTTTGTTCCAGCTGGTTCTTCTTTTTTCTTGAAAAGCCCCATATCCCATATTATCTGATTTGAGATAATATTTCTTACGGAAAAACGCTACGATGTATTTATAAAAATTAAAAAGGGCTCTGCGTAGAGAGAACCTACGCAGAATAGCAACCAGACGGAATTTGGTATGCTATGAAAAGTTGTGGATTTATTATATTGATAAGGCTTTACTTTGTGCATTTTATCAAGATGTATTCAATGGTGTGATCTGCTGCGGCATGCTTCATCTTTAGCATTGACTTGAACAATATTTTTTCTACATATGATGGGTATCTCTTTAGGATCTCTTCACGTAGGGATTGGCGATTCTGAATGTAATACTCTGCCAAGGGCAAGTATACGTTTGATCCAATAAGTTTGATCTCAGTAGTTTTGAGGCCAGTGTCTTGGATTGTTTTTTTGATTGTCTCAATATCGTAATGCTCAGAAGACCATGTAAACTTCAATATGCCAATCTTGAAGATGCTCATCTTTGATGGCCTTGAGAGGACAGGTATTGCAAGTATGAGTGAGCCGTTTTTCCTGAGTATTCGCTTTGCCTCTGATATGAAATCCTTGATTGGCCTAAAGTGTTGTGCTGACTCTAATGATATTACCCTGTCACACGACTCGTCTGATATTGGAATTTTTACAGCAGTTGAATTTAGCAAGTTTATGCCAAATGTGTTTGCATTCTTGCTTGCTGACTTGAGTTGGTTTTGGTTTATGTTAAGACACGTGATTGTGACATCTGGATCGGATTTTTTCCAAAGAAGTGCCGGTTCTGAAAAGCCACTGCCGACATCAAGAACATGTCTTGATTCCTTGAATCCTGCCATGTCTTTTACGATATTGCAAAGGTTTGTCTGGGCATCAACTGGATTTTTTGTCGAGTCATCCCAGTATCCAAAATTGAGAAAATTTCCTCCAGTTGAGACCTGCATGAGCCCTGAAAGATAGTTGTACAGGTTTACAACATCGTCCTCACCACGTCGCAGTGTCCACAAAATGACGTCCATTGGATTTGGATTGTTCAATATGAAAAATGGTCAGTTCATTGGGTCTATTAAGACTCTTGAGGAGTTTTGTTCACTTAGTTTAGTTCCCTCCCTTAAAATAGAAAAATAATTCATGGATCGGGCCGGATTTACATGCCACACGTTCCATTTCTGGATCCATCGTGCCTAATTTACCATTGAAAAGTAGAATTTTCATTTTTCACAATCGGATACAGTAAGCAACATCAGTAACCCTCCAGCACAATTTCCTGGAGTGAGTATTATCCAATAGGTTCCTCTTGGCACGTCTTTTGATGCCATGATTGTAGTCTTTAGAGTATAGGTCTTGCCATCCATAAGGGTTTCATATTGGGGATCATATCTTACCTCAAGCCCATCATGAGAATGAGACATGTCATTATGTTCACGATGTATAAATTCTGCAATATTTGTATGATTGAGTTGAGTTGGAACTATGATACCATCTGGACATTTATCTGCACATTTTACAAATGATGCTGTAACATTGTATGTTATTGTAGCGTTGTGACCAGGTTCCAAAATCAGGTTTGCAGTCATTCTATTATTGCCAGATTTGTCCAATTCTTCTTGTCCAGTACCAATATACGTGTCAGGTCCAACAACCACACTAGGATGTATTGTATCAGACATATCGTAAAAGCCAGTATAGTTCACTATTTTACTTGACATGTAGATATCCATGATAGGACAGCTCAAGGATCCCGCATATCCTGCAAACATTGTCTGGTTTGAAATATGCAAGTCACATGGTAAGGATTCTTGAGATATTGTTGACGATGAGATATTCTGGTCAGGTGCATGTCGAACAACATTGTATGTGTCAGGCATAGGATTTGAGATCAAGTATATGCCCAATATGACGAGAGGTATTATTCCTGACACGGTAAGTAGTACAAGATGTAGAGTTTTCATTTACTAGACCAACCACCATAATTTGTCACATTCAGTACTTTGGTTAAATCAATATCTTCTGTGACCTGAATATTTCTTGAATTACCGTTTTTGTCATAACCTGTAAAAACTAGCTCAACATCTTTCCAAATTGTATTGCATGGATCATCTGTAATCCAATCATTGAAGAAACTATTATAGTACAAATTCCCATATTGTTGAGATTCATTTAGAAATTCCTGAGAAGTGTACGCTAACGCTATTGCTTTTGTTTGATTGACTGATTCATTAATTGCCCTCATTTGAATTCCCATGGGAATTTTACAGTCAAGCCTTAGGCCTTCAGTTGCATTAGACTGTTTGGCATACGTTTGAGCAAGTCTTAACTGATCAACTATCTGTGATGGAGTGGAAGCAGGATATGAAATTATGATTTGTCTGTTTGTTGTAACATTGTATTGGTGTTCTTGCGCTTCATAAGAGATTGTAATTGTAGCGTTTGTTTTCCCAACAGAAGATGCAGTGTATGTAATACCAATACTAGGACCTACGATTCTTGCGTCTTGTCCTGGTTGTATTTCTTGCTTAGTTATGCGAATACATGAAACTAGGGCACTGTTTACAACTGTCACGCCTTGGTTAAAAGTTGCAGATATTGGAGAAATACATTCATTGTTGACATACACAGAATATGGATTTGGATTATTCACATCTGCATATATGAGAAAAGTACTTCCAACATATAGTTCGGTTGGAGCAGTTGTGATATCGTTTATCGTCAATGTCTGATTTGGTGTACGATCTTCCGGACAAAATGTACAATGAAGACGATTGTCTGGTATTGTGAAAAAGGTAAGCGATACAATTATGGAAATTGTGACTGAGCCAATAATTGCAAAATACAAAATTTTCATTTCTTACACGTACTGGATAGGTATAGTTTAAAAAACTGGTGTAGAATTTTCCTAGTTTTAACATAGACATCTATCTGGTAAGTTCAAGTACTATACAGCATGATTTTGCTTTTGTCAGAACAATCTTCTTGCGAGAATCTACGCCATTCTTTAATATTTCAAAAACTATTATGGAATGAGTTTGAGCCAGATAACATCATGAGCTATTAAACTAGATGTTTTCTTGTCACCTAGAAGAAACCTACGTCAGTTTTTTAAATCTTGGAGTATGAATGATAGCGTATTTTGAAAATAGAAAATATTGTAATAATTGTGCTCTTGATAGGGGCTGGAAGTTTAATTACATACTTTGTTGTTTTGCATTATCTTTCTAGTGTGTATACTTCAATTCCGCTTCGAAAAATCCCATACTATGATTCAACAAATTCTACGGATTCAACCTCATTTCTTGATCTCTCCCTTTCTGCAAACACTACGTCCTTGAAGATAGGACAGGCAATAGGGATTGATGTCAGACTCAATAATACATCTTCAAAAGTATTGATTGCAAACCACTCAGATAATTGGTCTTTGAAAGGATTGGGATTGAAGCCTTGTGATGATGAAATGCCTTTTGGAATTGCAATACTGCAAGGGAATTATTTACAAAATAACATGACTACATCTAAACCTCTTTCACTTTATCAGAATGGAACCTATCATTGTCAAGCAATTTTCTCCATCAAGAGTTATGCTTTTCAACCATTGACTGACATGGCTATGTTTGAAGACGGATCGATAAACAATTCCTACGAATTGATACGTCACCTTTCATTCTATGGTTATTTTGTTGGTGACCAGTTTCAACAATTCTCGGGTGGAACATATACGGTCATAGGTGGAGATGAATGGGGACATATTGTAATACGACATTTTGTAGTTAGTAATTCTACTAGTTAAGAAAACAAAAACTTACTAGTTTCTATGTGAATGACCTAACAACGATTTGTGTTTAGACCACCGTATTGTAGTTGACTAAAAAACATTTGTTCAGGAATACGATTAAGGTAGGATTGGAAATTTGTACTATTGGAATCTAGGAGGCTGTTGTAATTCGTTCAAATCCAAGATTAATTCATAAAATGAAATTATGTATCTGTCACAGGCGCTGATAGTACAATTAATGCGATTATTTAGGAATACTGTAGGAATAAGAGGAACAAACATTACAAATAGAAAAACCAGAATTACAACAAGCATGTACTTTTTTTTCATAAAATCAATATTCTATCTATGATCTTAAATTTTACCCACAATCAAACTTTATTCCTATCTCACTATGAAAATCTACGTCAGTTTTTTAAAGTTTGAAGAGTGAAGGAATAAGGTATTTTGAGGACTCTATCAATAGTTACAATAATCGGGATTGCATCGCTTGTCTCAGTTGGGATTTACATGATATCCAATCCTATCGTTCATCAAACTGCGACAGATTCACTTGCAGTTACCAATAACTCTGTACCTATTTCTTCTCATTACCAGACTTCGGGATGTGGTTCACCACAATTTTTTAATACACTACCTGCACTAACTCCAGAAGAACAACAATCAGCCATTTCACTTGCAGAGGGTTCTAAAGTATTTCAGGAAAAAACAGTTGGAATGAATTATACAGTCTTTACTGTTGCGCCAAACTACAGCTTTGATTCAAAAACATGTAGCAATGTCTCAATAAATGCGGTAACTGTTGGTTTTAAACTTGGCAACGGAAGCTCACTTGGAATATATGAAGATGGAAATATTTCAAAAGTAACCGGTGCCAATATACCGCATATATCCCACGGTCTACAGGAATCTTCTAAATCTTAACCATGAAAACTCTACATCTTTTGAATTAGAAAATCAGGAGGGTTTTCAACTAGAATCGTAATACCAATCAAAGGTACAGTAATTACTAGAAGAAAGATACACCAGTTTTTTAAACCATACATGTCCAGTACGTATACAATATGAAGACTATGCATATTCTCATAATCACAGTTCTAGTTTTTTCTACACTATTGTATGTAAAACCGATTCAAGCAGATAATGAAAATGGTATTAAAATTCAAAATATTCAAACATTGCCAACCGCAATTATAATTGGACAGACATTTAAGATCAATGCAACTCTTATCAACAATTCAACGACCCCAATATTTATCGAACGTGGGTCTTGTGGCTCTCCATTTTCTGTAACTTTTGACAATCATGTTGTGGTTAGAACAAACAATGTAACTTGTACACTGCAACTACTCGTGCAAAGACTAGATCCTGGTACAAAAATTACATCGACTAGTCCCAACTTGGATCTTACCTATGTGGCAGCAAAAAATGGAACTGTAAACGCAACTGTATCATTTCCGTATAATGTTTGGAACCAAACTTCCCAATCAAACACCAAAGTAAATGTCTCAAAACCGTTTTCTTTTATAATATATCCAAAAACTAGAGTACCGGCACTATCTGCTCATGATAATCAGGCAATAATTAATGTGGCATTGGGCATACCTGATTTACAAAAATGGTCAAATGACTGGCAATTTGTTTCCATGGGATTCATGACTGCAAAGAATCAACCCGGTAACTGGCAATACGCAATTGTCAACCTAAAGGCATCTTCTAACAGTTCACTCATACCATGCGATAACAATAACGATTGGTGGGCATGGGTAATGATAGACAGGACAACAATGAAAGTAATTCAAGCAACCTATCCTACCATGGAGTCACATAACTGTAATTATTCTACCGGTGGTGGACCGCAATCATATGGTGGCACGATACAAAAAATAGAATCCCCGCTAAAACAATTCAAGTCGGGGATAGAAGCCAAGGATGTAAAATGTGGCAATGGTTTATCGCTTGTAATCAAAGCAGAAGATAATTCTCCTGCATGTATAAAAACGCAAACAGCACAAAATCTTATTGAACGAGGATGGGCTCTTACCAGATTGAGCATAGACGGACTAAAAGAAATCTATAACATGGGAGAAAAAATTGGTTTTATAATTGACTTTCAAGGGGTATCGCGTTACTGTGATCACCCAGATGTATCAGTTCTTGATTCAAATCAAAATATAGTATGGAACAGCCAAGATGTATACACTATGTGTGTTCCCCCACCTTACAGTCCTTTTCTATCTGGTGTTGATCAAAGCTTTGATCTAAATTCCAAATATGGCGGTCCGATGATTATAAACAAGACAGGGAATTATACTGTGAAAATTTCTCTTGATGGTAACAATATTGAAAGAGGATTTACCATTAAATGAAAACTCTATATTTTACAATTATTGCTTCAGTGTTTTTCATGTTGTTCCTTACAAGTCATGTCTATGCTACATGCGACATAGTAAATGGGAAACAAACATGTTTTGGCATGGAACCCATACTAATCTCAATCCATTCAGACAAGTCACATTATGAAAATTCAGACAAACCTGTTATCACAATAACTGGAGTGCCAAACAAACTGGAATATCTTGAAATTGACAATCAATCAGGAACTGTTGTATTTTCACATAGTATCGAACTTCCTTCAACGGGAGTTGTCAACTATACTTTAGATATCTCTTCATACAAACTAGGCGTCTATTCGGCTATTGCAAGTACAAGTAATGTAACTGCTCACTTTATGATAGGTCTGCCGTCTGGTCCTCCAATAGCGCTTAATGTAGTCAAAAACACGTACGCTCCAGGAGATTCTATCACAATACTCGGTGCCGAAGGCCCTGATAGAATTATTCAACTATCACTAGTAGATCCTAATGGTAATGTTGTAAAATCAGTCCAAACAAATTCAGACAATACCGGGCAGTTTTCATCAAATGATCTCAAGGTTCCAACAAATGCAATTTCTGGAATCTGGCAAGTAAATGCAACACATGGCATATCATACAGCAGTATAGAAATCAAAGTAAATTCCTCATCTACCATTGCATCTACAATGAATTCTCCACTAAAACAATTCAAATCGGGAATTAAATCACATGATGTAAAATGTATACGGGGTTTTGAACTAATTTTAAAAACAGAGAATAATTCTCCTGCATGTGTAAAACTTGATGCTGCCTACATGCTCATAAAAAGAGGATGGGCTGCTAGCGAGTCGGCATATCCTGAAGGTGATGAGCAGTTTGCACTGAAAACAAACTCTACAATAATTCCAGGACATCTGCCGCGCCATTCAGGAATTGAGATTCCATACCAAGAATCATCGAGAACCATAAACTACACAGGCTTTGACGGTGTGTACAATGTAACTCTGATGTTCCGTGGAACACCGCAAGATTATGTGCTCAAGCCTGGTGCCAATGGAACCATAACTTTCAAGATTGAAGCAAAGGCGTCAGAATCACCAGGACAAATCTATCCAACACCACTTCCAAAATCTCTTAACTTGACAAACTATGCCGTTTTCTACCACGAGGTAACAAGCATCAAGGAACTTGCCAAGTATCCGGGGGTTACCATCAGCGACTATGAGTTTAAAACATGCTTTACAAGGCCTGGCGGTGGAGGCACATGCATAGGTGGGGAATTTGGAGGGAAGGCTCCTCTTGAGGCCTATGTGGTCGACCATCCGGGAGTAAACGTTTTGTTTGAGCCGCCATCCGAAGTATTGCCACTTGGAACGAATACAACATCACAAGTAGTTACAATGATGATATCTGCAGATAATGATGCTCCTCGGGGCACCTACTTGGTAGAGATACCTAACTTGGGCGAATTTCTTCTGACTGTGGGCAGTCAACCATACCATGAGTGATATTCAAGAAATGAAAACTCTACACACTACAATAACTTTGATTCTGATAATTCTGTTTACTTGTATACAAATTCATCTAGTCAGAGCTGATACTACAACTATTTTGGATACCGGCATACCTCCAATCATTGTAACCCAAGTTGAGTTGTGGGGGCCCATCTCATTTTATGCTGATGGAGTAAGATCATGTATTGATAACAATGTCTCAATAGGACCTTGGGCTATTGCCTGGTTAGAATTGTACAACACAAAAAATGCAGCCATGCTGATAAATGATGTCGATATCAAAGACGGTAATGGAGAAGGAGGTTATCCACAAATAACACTAGGCCCAAATGAGCACTGTTATATTCAAATTCAAGACAGGTTTACTACTCGCATTGGGGTTGGCGGCGGCCTAGGTAATGGTGCACCAATACATGACAACGCTACGATAATCTTTTCATATTCTATCCCGTCTTTTGCTGGAAAAACACATTACAAATATTCTACGCCTAGTCTAAGCGATGATTATGGCGATACCAGAACTTGGCAGCAAGTTGATGGAAAATGGATCTTCAAAGAGGCAAACATAATTCATGAATTTCCAGTCAAAACAACTCTGCTGTCACCATCAAGACAAGCCCAGTACGGGATTTATGCTAAAGATCTAAACTGCAAAGCAGGCTCGGTAGTGATAATAAAAAAATCCGACCCGACAAATGAGTATCTGCAAGACACTCCGGTATGCGTGACTTTGTCTTCTGCATCTAAACTTGTAGATAGGGGCTGGGGTGTTCCACTGCAGGAGGTACCAATGCCAAATACCAATTCCACACTTTCCTACTATGTTGAGGGAAGTAAGGTTGACCGTATCGTACCTGATTTGTCAGATCATGGATTGACATTGTCACTTGAAACTACTGGTGATAGCAAAATGACTCTGTTTGTTCCTAGAAGTTTTATTGATAGTCCAGAAATTGGTGATTATGCTTCATTTAACGTAACGGCTGACGGAAACAAAATTGATTACCACGAGCACTTGACACCTACAGACCGAATGTTTACTATATTATTCCAAAACGGGACAAAAAGTATACATGTAATTCCACGACCGTTTACAGAAAATCAAGGATAGGTAAAATAGAAAATGAAAACTCTACATCCTTTGAGGGAATCAAACCACGTGAACAATTCCCTCAGTGAGTCTTACAAATTCAACTTGAGTGGGTTTTGAACCAATATTGTAATACCCATCAAAGGTATCAAATCGTACTCATCTAAAATTTGATTATCACATACAATATTCTTATTTTGAATATACATTGTAAATATCAAGTTCTAAAATAATTTGTATTGCAGAAATATTACTTGTCACACTTCAAATAGAGTTTTACAAGAAATTTGATCGTAAATCTAATTGTGTGATAGTAGCAATACTACGCAACTCTTTAAACACATTAATTTTTTTATCTCTCAATGACATCAAAACCAACAAGAATCACCTCAATTGCAAAAAAACCATCTTTGACAATTCTCCTTGGTACCGCATTTGCCATACTGACAATGATGCCATTTGCAGGCATTCCGCAAGCATCATTTGCTACCGGTAATGGAGCACCAAGCGGACCGCACTTTAACCTCAACATCATAGGGGTAAGCAATACACAAAATTATCCTACTGCTGATAACAGCGGGGGCAATGTTATACATGTTCCACTAAAGGGACATTGCAACATAGATCTGACTCAGGGTACGAAATTCTATGTATTGGACGACAATTGTCTTGATGGAACAGCCAACTTCCAACTACCTCCTACAAATACCACTGGAGGTAACCCAGCTTACACCGTATGGGCAAGAGTTGTAGGTACACCTGGAGGTTCAAGCAGTATGACAACTTGTGCCATAGATCCAACCACTGGAGACACAATTTGTTCTATTGGAGAGACCGTAGCATTTGGGGGACACAATGGAAAGTCAACATTTACCAACGTGACCACACAGCTTACTACACTCTGCTATGTAGACCAAACTACGGGCAAGACCGTCTGTGTCAACGTATTTGATCCTACATTCCAGAACTACTTCTGGTCGTATGACAACAATGGCAACAAAGTCTTGCAGCTGAGATTCTATCCTATACAATAAAGCAATATCTCCTCTTTTTCTTTTTTCATGTTCTAAAGCTGGAATTAATAGAATGACCAAATGCTAATGTGTCCTGAGGGAAAGTGTTGTCTTCAAGACACTGTTTTCTTATCGGTTGATCAGTCGTGATTTCTGAATGTCAACAACCGACAACGCCACAAAACCTCTTTTTCAAAGATTTAGAGTTTTCATTTTCTTATGCCATCCTCTTCAAATCAGAAATGTCGTTATCATTAAAAAAATCACTTAAAACCTCTTTTGCAGAATCATCAAAGGATCCCACGTCTGTAAAAAATACTTCATATCCATTTTTTATAAATCTGAAATTATATTCTGAATAACGTGGATCAATTTTATTTCCACCAGTCTGAAGTGCAGTACCTGAAACGTAAATTGTCGTATTTCCAATATTCCATAACTGTCCATTTTCGGAATTAATCCATGGACCAAGTTCTTTTGGCGTTTTTGTGCAGTTACAAAAAGTTACATCTACGCTTGCACTTTTGTATGTGTAATCAATATTTGCATAAACCGCATAAAGGTGATCACTCTTACAATTCATGTCCATTAACACACCGCCTGTTTGAAGTTCAACTGGTAACGCTAACCATGTCATTTGATTTTTACAATAATTTAGAAGAATTTTCGAAGATAGTAAAATCTCATCTTTTGATACATCTCTTCCAATTCCAACCACGCCATTCTTGTTTTCCGTCCATATTGGTGGCTTGACAACCAGGTATCCTTGGCTATCTACATCAAGGTCAAGCTTTGGCAGTGCACCTGTAGTTGGAGCTCTAATCATTGTAAGCCCCGGATTGTACGATACCCCGTCTATTGACCGGTATGGCTGGCTTATGCATGGATCTTCAATTCTCTGTCTTCCGTCTTGTGGCCAATACTTCATCAAGCAGTGAGATGTGGGATCAAGTGCGCTATATGCTCGAAAAGAAGATGTGTCATTTTTGTCACCACCCAGGGTTTTAGGTAGACGAATAAGCATGAATGTCTGATAGGCGTTTGCGCGGTCCCCATAAGGAACAGATGACGGATACATGAAAATGCCTGCACTGTTCGGTCTCATGTCTTCGATCTTTACATATCCGTTAAAATCTGAATTTGAAAAAGGAGTGTGAAGATAGATTCTTTCATTTTGGTTTGATATAGAAGATGGAGAGGAATAGAATATCATCCCAGATGTAACAAACGCAACAATCAAAATTGCAATGATAAAAATAGAAAATTTTGAGAGATGTAGTGTTTTCATTTAGACATCACGGGTGTATTGGTCCTTCTGGCATAACAGGTACAGATTCAGATGGCAAAACAATTACTTTTGCATGCATCCAAGGATGCGGTTCACTGTGATACCAATAGATCCCCGGTCTGTCAAAAACAAATGTCCAAGAATGGTTTGGCATGATGGAAGTAGAATCAAATTTTTTCAGATCACTTGTAACACTGCTTGGTACATCATCTTGATTGTACCACTGCACCGTGCTATTTGTTCCCAAGACTAGGGTAATCTTGTTTGGGATGTAATTGAATGTGTTTGATTGTTGGTTTGATGCACCATTTGGTATGATAACTTTGGTGACATTTACAGAGTTTTGCATATAACATGAAAAAATATCTCCTTCTGCATTACAGACATATCCTGCTTTTTCTACCATATTTTTACAGTCTTGATTGCAGACAAGATTGGAAGGCAGGTCGTTGACAGATGCCCATCCACGTAGAATCAGTATGCCAACAGTATCAGGTTTTACACATGCTGGCGTCTTTCCGTCTGACTTTACCACTAGTTGAAAGCCATCTGTACAGTCGATCTCTTTTATTGGGATTCCTGATTTTTGCTGTGAAATGGGTGATGTGACATGGTACTGAATAATATCATGATTTACCTGTGATGCAAGTATTGTACCTACTATCTTGATGCCTGCATTTTCCCTTTCAAGTATATTGTATTTTTCCGTTATTGGAGGCACTTCTAATGTTAAGGTTCTGGTGTTTTTATCAGAACTAATCTCTTTGAAATTAGTTGTTGTATAATTTGTAAAGACTAGAAATGAAATGTCATTATTTTTATCATCTTTAGCATCAATTAGATTTCTTGGCAGATCCAAAGTCAGCCATCGCACTTGGTTGGTGTGTATTGTCATGGAATTCTCATGAGGGTTTACGTCTATAGAAGTAATCTTACCGCCATTAATCTTGTATGTGATTGGAAAAGTGGTATTTCCAATTGTTATATGATATGGGGCAGATTCGTAATTGAAACCAATTCCTACCCATCCTGTTGGCGTAGGAATAATCTTGACATTATACCATCCGGAGATTCCAAGGGTGTCATTAATTTTGAACGAATATGAATATGTGCCATTTTGGCCTACATTAATTTGGTCAGATTTATACAAAATATTATTGGGGTTGTAGATTTCAACTTGTATAACATTGTGATCTTGATCCAAAAGAACTTGATCAACATGACCAAAAATTGTTACGGTGTCATTAGTTGCATACCTGTTGCTTTGTGAGCTTACTGTTACATGCAAGACAGGAGGACCTGCACATTCTTGTGTACCATTTGGACCAAAAACACATGTTGCATATGCATTAAAGTTAACTCCCATAATGATTGCGATTCCAGATAATATTAGAATTGAAAGTTGTGGTGTTTTCACTTCTTTTTCCTTATCCTGAAAATAAAAAACACTGCTACAGATATGCTTCCAACAACAAGTATAATGAACGGAATCAAATAGCTATCAATCTGTGGCTCCACAGGAGTCATGTATGCACCTACAGGTGTTACAAGTTCGTTTACTTGTGAAATGTCCATAGTTTTTACTCTATCAAGCCCTAGATCCTCCGTTATTGCAATCAATGAACGTCCTGCCGAATTCTTTTCTGTAAATTCTACGACTACATCTTTTAGTTGAGCTGTACACGAGTCTATGCTAAAATTGTGATATATTCGATTTAATGTGTAATTATGCCCCAGAGTTTTCAGTTTGTATTGAGTATAATTCGTGACAAGGTCCAATGCACGTACATTATCTATTGGTACATCCTGAGCACGCTCTTGAGCCATTATTTTGTTTACACAATCAGGATTAGCTATCGGTTTAGTTTGTGTGGTAGTTTGATTGTATGAAATTTGTTGGGAAGTGAGATTTGCATCAGGGGTGAGTGTTTTATTGTATGTATCTAAAAGATTAAGAGTGGTTTCAAATTTCATTCCTCCATTTTGTTGGCCTGTATAGCTAACTGCATACACTAGAGGTTGGATTGAAAAATTATACGTGTCACTTGTAAGATATGATGTATCAATATCTATCTGGTCCCCTTTTGAATAATACAAACCATCCATAGGATCATGATCAGGATTTGCTGACCAAAGATATCTTTCTCCAGGCTTTAGATTGAGTGTAAAACTTCCAGATTGAGTCCAAAAATTATTTTGTAAAAATGTCTGGTTTCCTTTTGTCACATACATAGCAAATGTTACGTTTTCTATCAGATGATTTGTGTTTGCATCAAAAAATCTCAGATGTATCTGTCTGTCTTGTGGAGGTGTTAGATTCAATGGAGTTGGCGCAGATTGGATTAAGATTCTCATTGTTGCGTTCTTATTTTCTATTGGGATCCAACAGTAATTACAGTCAGCATTTATCAATGGCATATCTATTGCAACCAATACAAAAGTGATTGAAAGAAGTATTATTGTAAGGTGTAGAGTTTTCATTTTTTTATCGTATAGGCTCAGGTGCAATTATCTCAAGTTTTGATACCCCATATTGAAATGGAATAATCAGTATTCTATCTGTGATTGTACTGTCTAGTTGTTTATACTTCACCTCTTTTCCATCTTCTACAATTATGAATGGACTATCTTGTCCGTGCATCTGCGGGTCAATCAGTCCTCTTGGCAGAATAACAATCAATGATCCATTTTTTGTTGTTTTTAGTGATAAATCAAGAGATTTGTTTTGTATGTTGTCTGTAGCATTTTCCAACTGGCCTCCTAAAATAGTATAATTAAACGAAAAATCAGTATTATGCACATTCATTTTAAGAGTATCAAATGGTGCTACAGCATGTGATTGATGTATGTCTTTAACCGCCCAACCTAGAGCGATTAGTTTGGTAGCACTATCAGGTTTTACACAGGCTGGTGAACCACCCTCTGATTTGAAAACTAATTGGAAACCTTGGTTACACAGTATTGGCTTTTCATTATAACTAAAAAGTCTCGCCTGTTGTAATGGAGGGATTATTGAAATATTTTCAGCCAATTTTGTGGAATGTATTTTTTCAGGTTGGCTATCAACATATGCCATATTGGCTCCGCTGATTCCCACTATTGAAACATCAACACCATAGTTAAAGCACATTGGATCCACATCCTGAAAAGCAGAAGCATCAACATTGGATGCATCATATCCAACTGCAAGCAGCACATCCCCGCACATGTATGGTACTGACAAGTGATAATATCCCTTTGAATCAGATTTGGCTGAAAGGGTGTATAAGATAACAGTGCTGGCATTTTCCTGTGAACCAAAAGATATGGTACTTGGCTGGGTTTTTGATATCACCACATTGTTTACAATTATGCTGCCAAAGGAAAGTAAATTGCCGGAGACATGGATGTCTTCTACTTTTACCATCAATGGGTGGTCAAGTTTTGTATTGTTTACATCAATAGAAGAATGCCAACCGGATGGCTTGACATATTTTATACACATCATGGCAACGGAGTTGGGTTGCATTAGGAGTATTCCTCGTTTTGGGCCTGATGAATTTGCACTTGCATGTACTAGTGTTGGAATTTGTGATGTGTTGTCATTACACTTTTTTAGAAAAGAGTCAGATGAGGTAATACCATCAGCAAAGACAGGATTGTTAACAATGACGAGACTTGCACCAAGAATTATAATTATGAAATAATGTAGAGTTTTCATTTTCTAAAATTACCTACTACAAACTCCAGATTGGTCCATGTTGGAACCAACCCCGACTGTTATAGGATAATCATATGCAACATAATTCATTCCTGTGTTGTCATCTGTAATACCAGAAGGCCTGCCATACACTAT
>JAGWGU010000013.1 GCA_028867275.1 Nitrososphaerota archaeon | reverse complement strand
CCAATAAGTTAATATATTTAGATTTAAACATCCGAAACGATGAACAGACGATACAGTATGATGTCTATTGCCGCAGTAGTGGCAGTAGCAGGATTATTGTTCGCAAGCACATATTCACAGACTCAGATGACTGCATCAAGTCAGAGCATTCCAAGTGCATCAGCACAAGGCTCTCTGAAGGCAGTCGATGACATGGGAGGTGTCCAGTTGCAAATGCCAAGTGCATTTGCACAGATACCAGCGGATCAAGTTGATAGTATGGCCGCACAGGGACGTCATGTAGTAGATGTAAAGTTGGTAGCTCAAAGTACTACTTTGCCTATTATGGGCGGTGGAAAATATTACGCATTGACCTTTAACGGTCAAGTCCCAGGACCAACAGTAAGAGTTACACAAGGCGATATCGTCAGAGTAACTCTCACTATACCTTCAACTGAAGCAACACCACACTCCTTAGATGAGCACGCAGCTCAACTTAGTGCAACAAACTTTGGAGCTGTTAAGGTTGGTCAGTCCAGCACCTATGCATTCATCGCTGAGACTCCTGGTGCATTCAAGTACCACTGTGAAGGAGTCAATCTAGCTTCGATGGACCAGCATGTATTATCCGGCATGTACGGAGTAACAATTGTTGATCCATTGAATGGTTACAAACCATTGATTGTAGACAAGACTGATGTCCAAAATGGTAAAGTCGTAGTCGTACATCATCGCTATGAGGCTGCCGCAAAAGAATTTGTGTTAGAGTACAACCAATTGTACTTGAACGCAGATGGTAGCTATGACCAGACAGCAATGTTCCTTCATAATACAACACAAACCGTTGTAAACGGAATGGCATTTGGTTACACACCAAACTCAGATATCAACAAACTGATCAAGGGTGATCCAAACAAGAATGTCTTCCCAGTGCAACCTTGGAATGATCCAGCACTAAAACAATATCAAGGACATCCACTATTTGTCGATCTTGATACCCACTACAGACTCTTTGTAGTGAATCAAGGAAACATGCCGGTCTTCTTCCACATTGTGGGAGAACAACTTGACCGTGTGACTCAAGGCAACCATGTCCAAGCTCAAGGAACTCAGACTTGGTTGATTGGTGGCTCACAGGATGCAATCGTTGATCTTGTCTTTGACAGCCCTGGTGCATATGTAGCAGTCAATCATGACTATGCAGCAATCTTTACAGGTGCAGGCACATTATTTGTCGCAGGTGACCCATTCAACTTGGGATACAAGGCAGGCGATATGCCAAACCCATCTGACGCAGTACCTCCACTAGGTATGAACTCTATTCCACAAAAGGAACTAGTTCACTGTCTGTGTACTGATGATCAAGCAGCTGCAATTGCGAAATCAATGAGCGGGTAAACCCTCAAATCTTTCTCTTTTTGTTTTTGACTCGCACTAATTTTGATTATGTGGCCTATCCGTACGATGTTGAAAAAATTATTGCTAGCAGATTTGATCTTTATCAATTCATGACACATTTTACCGAAAATAAAAATAAAGAATTGATACACTTTGTTCACTAACAAAGTTAGCTAATACATTATAATGTTAACATCAAAGAGTTTGTTGAATATGAGTCAAACTTTATGGCAAGACAAGAAAATTTTGATGTTTTCTTTTGTAACTGCTGCTACAACTGTAATTGCCGGAATATTACATCTACAAATGGCTCCGGGATCACTGTCACATGATTTGGGACAGGGAGTGCTTTTTCTCGTTGGTGGAATATTACAAATCTTTTGGGCAGTTCCGGTCATAAAACGGTGGGGAAAGATTTGGCAAATTATTGGAATTGGAGGAACTGCAGTCTTTTTCGTATTATGGTATGCAAGTAGACTTCATCTTGTTCCAGAAGACAATTTGTTTGGTGGTGGATCCTCAAATCATGTGCCTCAAAGAGAATTTCCACGAGGTAACATGACTGGAGGGGAGTTTCCAAGAGGTTCTTCACCTAGAGGACTGGGACTAGAAATTGGGGGGATGATGGTACCACCAATTGAAATGTTCCAGATTGCATTCATTGGATTGTATGCAGCACTGGCCAAGATGATCTCTAAAAGACAAAACTACTAACAATTCTGATATGTTCCAACATTTTCTCCATGTGATTTGGCAACAAAGAAAACAATCTTGGCAATGATTATATTCTGTCACTGATGGCCTTCTTTCATGTCGATGAATCAATCTGTCTTGATCTGTGATCAAGTAGCACCTATTCTAAATGAAATATTGCAAAAAAATGGATTAAAGATAACATACGAGCCAGAGATTACACCAGATCAGATAAAAGAAAAAATTTCTAATTTTGATATAGTTGTAGTAAGAAGCAGAACAAAGATTACAAAAGAGATGATTGACAGGGCTACTCAGTGCAAGATAATTGCACGTGTGGGAGTAGGCCTTGATAATGTTGACGTTGATGCCGCCAAGGCAAAAGGCATACGAGTCATCAATGCAGTGGAAGGTGCAATGAATGCAGTCGCAGAACTTGTTTTGGGATTGATGCTTTCAATGGCAAGAGAGATCCCAAGAGCAGACAGAGAGATACGAAACGGCAAGTGGCTCAAAAAAGAACTCATGGGAAGTGAGCTTTCTGGGAAATATCTTGGCATAGTTGGTCTTGGAAACATAGGCAAAAGACTTGCAAAGCTTGCAAGGGGGTTGAACATGAATATCATTGGTTTTGATGTTGTGCCGATTGCAGACGACTTTGCACGTGATGTGGGGCTGATAAAAGCAGACATTGACACACTGCTCTCAAGTGCAGATTACATCTCATTTCATGTTCCGCTGACTGAGACTACACGCCACTTGGTAAACACAAAAAGACTTTCTACCATGAAAAAAACAGCATACATAATAAACACATCAAGAGGGGAAATAATTGACGAGGATGCATTGTATGATGCACTCCTGGAAGGAAAGATTGCAGGTGCTGCATTGGATGTCTTTGAAAAAGAGCCTGCGGTTGGAAACAAACTTGCAACACTTCCAAATGTTGTATGCACTCCACATGTTGGTGCCCAGACAAAAGAGGCACAAACACTTGCCGCAAATGTCATAGGCGAAAAAATAATAATGATTCTACGCGGCGTTATCTAGTTGGATATATCAAGAAAAATTCTTCCAGTGTTTCTGATCTTTACCGTACCTTTTGCTCTGGTATATGCTGAAATGCCACAATCTCCTGCTACATCTATTCAAGACCAAATCTTGAAACAAATAGACTCAATATTTCATCTCAAGTCTGGACTATCACTTGAACTGAGTAAAAAACAAGTTGTCGAGTATTCATTGATTGGATCAATTGCACTAGTGATAATTGTTGTAATTGCATCCTCTGCTAGATCAAAAAATAAAAAACTAATTAAAAAATAATCTATACTTGCATGATTCCCTTTTGAATCAAGTATTCTATTGACATGCCAAAGTCATTGTCTGAGATTGAATTTTCAGACCACCATTGTATGTTATTTTTGAACCATTGTGGAATATGTACTTGACTTGTCTGATTGTTATAATTTGGAATATTGAGTATGTTGTCGTTTATCAGCTCACGAATTATTCCTGCATATGCCTTGTCTGTAGGGGACCCTTGTTGCATTGTATTTACAAGTGACTTGAATTCAGCGGGTATGGCAATTTTGCCAGAGTCTATCAGATCAAATGAGGTACTAGCCTTGGCACCGGCATATTCTGCATCAATGTAATAAGTTCCAGGAGGAAATGTTGTCTTGTAAAATGGAAATGGCGAGGTAATTGTACTATTTGGTTTATCTATTGACAAGTTGATTGGAGTACTTGTTTTATTTGAACTGTCAATGATGTGCATGGTTATCCTATTATCAGTCATCTCTGAGATCTGAAAGTTGATTGAAAGAAAATCGCCATATTCGTAAACATGCTTGCTTGTAGATATCTCAAGGGATGGTGTTGCAAAACCATACTGTGTACTACATACAAGTACCATTGCCATGACAAGCATCAAAATCTGTCTTGACCATCTCATGAGAATTAAGGAAAATTAATTTCATAAATAGGCTTCCTTGATATTTCATTTATTTTGCAAGCAAAATCCTGCCTAATTTTCTAACAGAATATAAAGGGTAAATTTGTAGTGCCGAGTATGCCTAGTCAACAGGATCAAATCTGGATTAAGATGTGGAAAGAAAATTCCCCAGAGCTTAGGGCAAAGGCCGTAGAATGGAGAAAACAAAACGCTCTAGTGCGTGTAGATAGACCAAGCAGAATCCAGAGAGCAAGAAGACTAGGATATAAAGCAAAACAAGGAATTGTTGTAGTAAGAATGCGCGTAGGCAAGGGCAACATGCGAAAGAAAAGACCAGTTGCAGGAAGAAGACCAAAACACCTCGGTGTTCTAAGAATAAAACCTGCACTTAGCATGCAAAGAGTTGCAGAGCGCAGAGTGTTGGAAAGATTTCCAAACATGGATCTTCTTGGCTCATACTATGTTCATCAAGACGGTTTGTATCTCTGGTATGAAGTAATACTTGCAGATGTATCACATCCACGAATCATAAAAGACAAAGAGATACGTGGTAAACTAGCTACTCTGAAAAATTGAGATCTCAAATTTTCTTATCTTCTATTGTATTGTCGTCTGTTATCTTGTTGGGATTTTCATCGTTACAGGCATTTGCGCAAGAGCCTACAATCTCTTCAGGTCCTCATATGGGAATAAAATGGGACTGGAAGATAAAGGCAGAAAATTATACGTTTCATGTAATTACAGTATCAAATTATGACATGAAGAATGTGACATTTAACAAAGTAAACAAAGAACTTGTATTTACAAGTAACAGTACGCATAACGGAAACATTGCTGAAATTGAGATACCGACTAATCTTATTGGCGGAAATCTCACTGTCTCTCAGAATGGAACACCGGTTTCAGCTATTGTGATTCCAGGAACCAACAGCTCTACTATAATGCTGAAATTTAATCAAACCGGTACGATAGATACAAGTATTTTTGGAACCACATATCTTCCAGAATTTTCAACTGTTGTTTCACTTGTAATGGTATTGTCTATTGCAATAGTCTTGTTCGTGCCAAAGATTAGAAAATTCTAAAACCCATTGTTATAATCTTCCCACATGTTTGCCCTTGTGGTAAGTTTATTCATCTGATAAAATATTCCGCCCACAATTCCTGCCTGATAGAACGCATATAGGTAAACTTGAGAGTGTGTCGGGTCTGAATGGGTAAAGGTGAGTGCAAGCATAGAGAAGAAAATGTACGTTCCAACAAATGTGAATAACTTGCTAAATATTCCCTCCATTCCAACTATTCTCTTTGTAGCTGCTGCCATTATCGTTATGCTTGATATTATCAAAAATGTCAATCCGCCATTTGCTTGAATGAATTCTGTTGCCCATGGAATCAAGCCATCCGTAAAGATTGACTTGTGTGGTGGATGTGCGCCTCCATGTAATGCAAAAGAGACTGAGGTAAAGATTGCACCCATCATAAACAAAAACAAGAATCCCTTGAAGAAGGCACGTTTTAGTGGACTGCGGGACTCGGAAGGCTGCATTACTCTGTCAGTCATCTTCAAACCATATAGAAAACCAATACCAAAGGATGGTGCAAACATTAGGTCAATGATCAGAGGACTCTGTTTTGTCATATTGTCAATGTCTGGTCCAAATATGAGGTAGATTACAAGGGCTAGTGCTGCAGCCCCTACAAATATTGCAATATCTATTGAACTTCTATTTTTCCTAATCTCAAATAGGTCTGTTCCCCACTCGTCCAATCTGCATTATGAATATAAAATTATGAATTAAAGAGGGAAATCAAAAGGATTTTGCCTTTCTTATCAACTCATTTTGCCTTTTATTTGGGACAGGTATGTGTTGTATCATGAAGATAAGAATTGTCATCGTACTCGTTGGGATTGTAGTTTTTACATTTGGGATGATATTTTACCTGCAAGGAAATTCTTTAGTTGGCCCTACTTCCTCGTTCATGTATTCAAATCCGAAATGGATTGTAAACGGTCAATGGATTGCCGTCATTGGTGTATTGATCTTGGCTGCAGGCCTTGGAATCAGCTTACGACGCCCAAGGTCATAGTGGACCTGACCTTGGCTAGTTGGCGAATCTTTTTTGTAATCAGATTGTCCATCTGAGATTCGGTATCGGTTTCAGCTTCTACTACAATATCGTAGTCTCCGTATACTACTCTTGCATCCTTTACCTTGTCTATTTTTTTCAGTTTTCCAACGATCTCATTTTCGGCACCAAGCTCACAACCGATCAAAACGTATGCCTTTTCCATGATATATCAAATTATAATACAAGCTTAAATCCTTATTCCATGATTTTTACTGGATCATTCCTAAGTTCAAATGATTTCTCTTCAATTTTTCATAATGGATATGGTCCATGGGATTAAATGGCGGTCCATCGAAATGCCACTTTATGGGATTGTTTGGAAAGTCAAAGCCAAAGGATGATACCATTGAACAAATGAGGATACTGCTTGATAACTTTCAATTTTCGGACCTACAGACCTTCTGCACCGAAACACTTGGAGTCAAGCCAGCAATTGACAAGGAACATCTATCAAGTATCGAAGTTCTTGATTTTGTCTGGGACCAGTATCACAAGGGGAAAATACAGTTCACACAACTAAAGGAATTTGCACTAAAACATCATATTGTATCAGAGAACTTTTTTGAATAAATCTCTAAATTCGTATATCTAGCGTCTTTAGGATATTTGTCTTAAGATCATAGACCCGTATGAGGTGGTTATTGGTGTCTGCAATGTACAACTTGTCTTGATACAATTCAACATCACTTGGCTCATACAATCCCAGTGCATCACAGCTTGGGTCATCCAGTCTGCACATTGTACTGGTGCCCTGCTTTCCAATTAATGTCAAAACAGAATCACTATCTAGATCAATTACTCGAATTGCAGAATTGTAAGTGTCTGCAACAAATATTTTGTTTGCAGTAGCACATAATCCTAATGGATGTTGGAACAATGATTCACTGGTCTTGCCGTCCTTGTGTCCAAATGTAAACAGTCCATGACCTACAATGGTTCTAACATAGTCTGTCTTAAGGTCTATCTCTCGAATTGATGATGTTTCACTGTCTACAAAATATATGATATCATCATAAACAAAAATTCCACTTGGCTGTGCAAGTTGTGCTTGTGTTCTGTTGCCATCGATAATATCTTCCTGACCATTTCCTGCAAATGGTTTTGCTAACTCTGTATTGGTATCATATGTCCATATCTGGTGATTTCCTGCCATTGAAATGAAGACCAAGTTATCTTTTACTGCTACATCCCATGGAGATGAAATTGCAATCTCTTTTCCCTTGCCACCGGATGATCTCCATGGTCCCTGTTTGCCTGTCCCAACAAGTGTAGTAACTTGGTTACTTTGTAGGTCTATCTTTCGTAATGCATGATTTTCTGTATCTGCAACAAATATGAAATCATCTTTCCATGAAACTCCCTGTGGCCTGAAAAATGTAGCGTCTGAAAATTTGCCATCTTGCAGTCCTGTCTTGCCGCTACCAATGATATGCAATATTTTGCCTGAAAGATCAGTAGCAATGATTCTGTTGTGGTTAGAGTCCGATATTGCAATCTTGTCTTTGGATATCGATATCTTGCCTGGAAAAGACATAGTTGTATTGCTCTTCTGGATGGCTCTTGAAATCTTGATTGGCTCTCTTGCCAATGTGTGAGACTTTTCATGTTTTTCCAAAAGAACATCAATTGTGTCCTCTATCATCTCTTTTTGGCCTTCTCCTGACTGTCTGTATGCTAGAGTCCCATTGGGATCAATTATTACAATTGTAGGCCAGCCACTGACTCCAAACTTGTTCCAGATGATCATTTTCTTGTCTACAAGTACCGGATGTGATATCTCGTATCTTGCTACTGCCTGTTCAATATTTTTCTTATCTTGTTCGTTGAAGAACTTTGCAGAATGTACTCCTATGAATACAACTGGCATGTCTTTGTATTTTTTTTCAAGCTCTGCAAGTACTGGTAATGTATGCATGCAATTTATGCAACAATAGGTCCAAAAGTCTAGAACTATGACATAGCCCTTGAGTTTTTCAAGCGAAAGCGGCTCTTTTGTGTTTATCCAGTCAAAATCTAAAGGAAACTCTGGTGCTTTGGTAATCTTGGAAAATATGTTGTCAAACATGATGTTAATTTGAGATCTTGATTATTTAACAGCTCTTCAGTTGTATTTGTGATGATATGAAATAAAGTGTATGCATCTTAGATTGGTAATGTAAAAAGATGGAAAATAAAAATAAATGGTTTTATGCGACAATCTTAATAGACTGTGACCGTTTCCTGTTGTTGTTGGATCTTTTTAAAAAGAAATTCAAGTGTGATCAATGTGATGTCAAGTTTACAGTCTATGGTGATTTGATAAAACATGCCCGCCATGATCATCATCACGATATTGTCAAGTGTAATCATTGTGGAAAAGAGTTTATCCATGAAAAAGACAGGCTCTACCACTCAAGAGAAGAGCATGAGAAGAAAATGGAAGGACGTATACACAAAAATGAACATAAACATGAAAACAAATCTCCTTCTCCTCAGGATGAGGTTGATGCCCATACAAGAAACTTTGGGGATAATTTTTAATCTTAAAAAATGTAAAAATCAACGAGACTAATATTTTCTGAATGAAAAATGATGACCGTCTTCAGCTGTTAACAAACTTGGCTTCATACATTTTTTTTGCATATTGTATTGATATGGAATCTATGTGTTCTATTATGGAAAGACCTCTCAAATTGAATACATTGTTCTCAAACTGAGACATTAACTCTGGTGGTATGTCCACCACTGCCTTGTATGCATTACCATATTCAGTAGGGCAAATGACTGTCAAATGTATGCCATCTGAAACGCCAAGACAATTACTGTATGTATATTTGACATCTGTATTGGAATGTGTGGTATCAATATGAGGTATTTCGGACTGGGCTGTACTTGGATGTTCTGATGGTGGGTTGACCTGGATTTGAGATGTTCTGGGGCTGGAAAAAGATTCTGGGTGACTAGTACTTGTCATACCTAAAATTATGATTCCTGCAATGATGCCTGAAATTATGATTCCTGCAATGATGCCTGAAATGACCAGTATGTTATTTCTGTAATTTCTGTTGTAAGGATTTTTTCTGGGAGTCTTTGAATTTGTGGGGTTGTTGTAACTTTGAACTGTGGCAATTGTACTTGTTGAATTTACTGTTTGATATAGACCAAGATGTATGCGGTGGGAGTGGAATTCTTCAATGGTTTTGATATTGCATGCTTTGCATATTTTCTGTGTAGTTTTTCTGCATTCGGAGCATGCAGACCATTTGATGAGATCTCCTCCACATGTTCTGCATAATTTATCGGGCATTTTCTTTACTCCTGTGCATTTTTACAAATATGACAACGCCTACCATTATTGTAGCAGCTGCAATTGACAATCCAATTATGATGCCATTCCAGATGGAATCGTTTTGTGGAGGCTGGAATGCCGAATTGCTTTGTGTGGGTTTGATCGTTGAAGCATTTTGTTGGACTGGAAATGAAGCATTATCCTGTTCTTTGATCTTGGTGATATTGATATCCTGCTTGATCTCTGGCTGTGATATCTCTGAAATTGTAGTATTTTTCTGTGTAGTGTTTGCAGAGCTTGCTGTGGAGTTTGTCTGATATACTGATAACTTGTAGTCTGGACCTGATATGCCCATCTGATGTGGTAGTTTTCCTATGACTGCAAGTGCCTGTCTGACCTGCTCATCGGTCCAGCCGCGTGCCTTGAGTTCTGCATAAAACTGAGCTTGGCTGATTGTCCCATTCTGATATTCTTTTAAGATGATATCTCCATTGTCAGCAACTGGACCTGCAGATGGAGATATCCCAGGTGTTACTATAAACGGAATTATGTTTGTGGTATGGATTTGCTCAGAATCGCTTTCAAGCATCCATGCAAGCTTGATCTGATATGTACCTTGAGGCTCATCTTTTGTGTTACAGAGAGTGGAAAACCTTTCCATTATCTTGCCATTTACTGTTACATCGCACACGGAATTCTCAAAACCATTGAGAAAAATTGGTTTTGAATTGTTTGTACTAGGCAACGAAAATGTGATGACCCTGTCTGCAAAATCCTGTTTTAGTGCATCATCATGTGTGTAGATAGGAAAACAATCCTGTCCTCCACAGTGGCTTGTTAGAGTGGTACCAAAGGGTTGTGAAAATGGTAGATAGATGTAAAGATCGGGATATGGATAACTTGTTTTTGATATGTCTGGAATGTGGGACACCGTAATTGTTATCTTGGTTCCGGGAGGTCCTGAGTTTGGAGATATTGTAACGTATGGATTACCAAGTGTACCCAGATCTGTAGTTGCCCACACTAGATTACACAGTGGTATAGCACCAAGTCCTATCAATAGTAATAGTCTATTTTTCAATTATGACAAACGCTAAAATTGATAACTAATAAGACTTGGGTGGAATTTGTCAGCACGATCTATAATCTGTAATGCGAATCTAGATTGTTATCAAATATGTATTGATATTTTCCATGTTTTTTAATGTAAATTAAAATCCTGCAGCTACGGGGTCTGTTGGCTTGATTATCTCTCGCAATAATATGGTGGCATATGATCCTCTTGAGAGTGTAAACTCTACATATGGTTCCTTTATTGCAAAGTCATTGCATGATATGGTAGCCTGCCTGAATCCTCCCTCTTCGCTTGCTTCCTGCATCTCTTTTACAAAAAATTCCTTTGGTGTTATCTGCTGCTCTACAAGTATTTGGGATATGAAACTGTCAAATCGGTTCTTTTTTGAATACGCGTAACCTGCAAGCGGAATTGCTAGTCTTTGCTTGGGATCGTTTTGGTATCTTCCTAGGGTGTCATCTTTATCAAAACAGACATCGCCTTGTTGTGGTCGCATCAAGTCTTCTCCAAATTCATATGCTCTAGATATTGTTTGATTATATACAAATGACTGGAAAGCTTCAACAAAAAATCTTCGCAACTGTATTGGTATTGCACGCAAGGCCATTAATGCATCCCCGTGATTTATCATTTCATTTAATACGATTCTCTCAATATCCATCTGGGGAGGAACCTGGTCAATGGCTTTGGTATAGTTTGACTTGTCCTTGAGCATTTCTCGTACCTTGTTATTGTGTGGCAAGTCATATTCTGAAGTAAAGGAAAGTAGGGTCTCTACTGCATGTTCAAAATTTTTCTGTAAGATGGCTTTTCCTATCAAGTGTGACACTGGTCGCTTGCTACCAAATCTTTGATATCCAAAAAAATTCAGAATCCTGTCATGGTCTGTAAACTGTGAAACTTTGGAAAAATTTGCATCCTCCACTTTGATCTTGAAATGGTTTCCAATCATGTCTTTTTTTGTCAGGGGCTTCTGAACAAGGCCAATCTTTTCAAGTGTGTATCTATTTGTAACCAGAGTGTCAGTAGACCTACCTGTTGTCATGTCACATACATATTGCTCTGTTGTGGCATTTGCATCCTTGAGACCTAGTGCCTTGAGCCTCAGACCATATTTTGTAAAAATGTCTGATAATGCATGGTTTGTGTCAATACCTTGTTTTTTTAACTTGTATACTGTATAGCTTCCAGAAGATGAAATCTTGTCAAGTGACTTGTTTCGCAATATTTCTGAAACAAAAAACTGCTCTGGCGATGACTTGATCTTGCCTCCTGTACCCTCTGTCTTGGTACAATAAATGGAAATTCCAATCAGTTTGTCTAAGCTAGGGACCACTTCTTACTCTAGTATTACATTGATGTATTTTGATATGGTGATATCCTGGTATCTTGCACCTACCAAGACCTGATAAGTTCCTGGCGCGGCAAAATTGTCTGCAGATATTGTTAACTTTACAATTTGTGGCTTGTCAACTGTAACCAGGGTCTGTTGTGGTGTAATTGAGATAGTCTGTAGTCCTGCAGTATTTGATGTGATTATGGATACTGGAGAACCAAGATTCTCTTGTGGATTGATGTTTAGTGAAACTGTTGCATTTTGTCCATGGTGTATGATGATTGAAGACTCAGATGCAGTCACATTGATTGGCAGTGGAACGCTAGAATCTAAGACTCCTATGTTGTTTTCAACCCATTCTGTAAACCAGACTTTATTGTGATCAACTGTAAAGTCTAGCAATTGAGCTACTCCACAGTCTGACAAGGTTCCACAATCTGACCAGTTGGGATTCTTGGATGGTACTACATATTCTACAAGAGTTTGGGTTGATGGATCGTATACACCTAGACTGTTTGCAACTTGTTCGTTGAACCACAATCTTCCCTTATCATCAAAGTGGTCCCAGTATGGTCGTGATATTGGTGTCTTGATAAGTCCTGATGCATTGCCGTATGATGATACTGGTGGGAGAGACGTTGTATGCTTTGTGAATTTTTTACTTGTAGGATCAAAATCGAAAAAGTAACTACTTGCAGTATCCATTATCCATAATTTTCCTGAAGAATCGATTGTGATTCCGTTTGGTGCTTGAATATCTTGAGGTAAAGGATACTGGGTATAGTTGCCTGTCTTTTGATCATAGCTTACAAGATTTCCTCCCTGCTGATATATCCAAACTGTATACCATAATTTTCCTAGAGTGTCTGTAATCATGGAACTTGTAAAGTTGTAATTTCCAGGAGATGGAATACTTGTCACACCAAGGTCTGGACCTGTGTGATCTGTAGAAAATGCTCCTATCTTTCTTCCAGTAAAGTCATTGATGTATGCACTCTTGCCATCTATTAGGAGCATCTGCGGGAAAGATCCATCTGATGTACCACTCTTGGGAAATGCAAATCTTTGATAACTCTTGTCTGATGGGTTGAATTTCCAAACAAGATTGTGTTGAGAGTCTGTCATCCAGATATTTCCGTCTTGAGCATTGGCAAGACCCCACATCATGGATCTTTCTCCCTTTTGCCACTGCTGATTGGTAAACTCTTGGAATGATTTTGAAGCTAAGTCAAACTTGCCCAAATTTCCTGTGTTTGATTCTGTAAACCAAACACTGCCAGACGGGTCTACCATTATTGCAAGCGGTTGGGTACAGGCGGTAGGTATTTTGAATTCTGTTATGTACTTGTTTGATTTGGCCGGGCCTGTCTCACAAAAAGTTGCTCTCTTGGCATCAGGATAATTGTCTGCAGGAGTTCCAGTAATTGTTGTACCAGTAGTTTTGTTAACCTGGGTTGCAACTCGTCCTCCTCCTAGAAATGCAACACTAACTGTGGAAATGATGAAAATTGCCATAAATGATAACGCAAGAAGCTTTTTGGTGTTCTTGTTCACAAAATCTTGGCTGTTTTTACCTTGTTATATCTTATACGCAGAACTCTGAGAATGAGAGAATCTTAAACAGGATTATTTTCTCTTGATTGATAATGTCTTTTGAACTTCGCTTACACTGCTTAGGAATTTTTGTTTTGCCTCATACTCGTCTGTGACCTTGATTGTTATCTCTGATGCTGAAAACATTACGTCTTTGACAAGTATTGGTGGAGAGAGTCCTAAAAGTTCGCTTAATATTGCAAGTATGTTGCTAAAGGTAGTGTTATTTTTGTAGTGAAAGACAGTGTTACCCTCTGCAATCTTTGGGTTTGGCTCTAGTGGTATAACAAGTTCAGGAGAAGTAAATTCTGTTATAAATAACGCAATGTCTTCCTTTACCTTTGTACTGAGATCTTCTTTTTGCGCAATGAGCTTCTCTTTTGCCTTTTCCAAATCTGATGATGCATCATAGTACTCTTGTCCTATCATTTTTGCAAATGTTGATTCGGTTGGGCTCTTGAGTGGAATTTCGTGAATTCTAAAGTTTACTGTTGCAAGCTCATCTTCAGTATCTTTTAGTTGTGATCTATTTTCTCTGATGCGTGTTGCAACCTGCTCTAGAAAGGCAAAGTCAGACATTTCTAGCTAAACTCATGGACTACGTCCATGAGGCTTGCCTTGAATTCTTCGGTGGACAGTCCCCACTTGCCATACTCATCTTTGAATGCATCCCATGAAGCTTCTGCCTCACTTGCAATCTCCAATATTTTTGGCCCAATTGCTTTTGTGTTGACAAGGATTGTGACATTTGCTTGTTCAGTCTCTAAGATTGGAATCTTGATGAATATCATTCTTGATTCCTCAATGTGGAATCTGTCCTTTATCATGTTCTTTAGAACGTCTCTTTCTTTTGCTTCAAAGTCTCCTTTCACTTTAACAAGTGCACAGCATGAATCTTTTGGACCGCCCTTGTCTCTAATGTCGTTTTCATCAATATCAAATAGCACACCGTCTTCTTTCTTGTTTATGTGCTCTACTATTCCCTCCATGGTGTTATGCTTGGTGCTTGTCATCAAGTCTGAACTCCATTGTCTCTCTTCTGGAACAATTGGAATTACCCATGGGATTGCAAATCTCGGTCTCTTTGTTGCAAGCCATGTTCTATAGTTTGACATGTCCCATTCTGTCTCTCTTGCAAATGATGCAATGAACATGGACATTGCGTTTGCTGCAATTAGGTTCATTCCTCTATAATCCTTCCAGCCTACTTCGTGTTCTTTTGGAAGGTCATCTATGATTGAGGACATTTTGTCTAGTCTTTTTTCATGTCTTTGTGCAAGCTCTCTTAATCTTTTATTTGAAAATAGAATTGAACAGTCACTGTATTTTATCTGGTGTTCAAGATTCATTACAATATTAATTGCAGATGCTTCTAGAATTACTGGGTCCCATCCAAACTCTGGTAATAATCCAAATGATGCAATTGTTGCATGCTCTTTTGTGTCCTTTTTGATATATTGCATAAAGGCACTTGCAAACGAAGCTCCAGTACCTCCTCCCATTGCAAATGGAACTGTAAATCCTCTTACTGGTTCTGGCGATAAGCTTGCAAGTTGTTTTTGCATATCGTACTTTGTGCTTACTTCTTTGATGAATCTTGTACGACCTTCTGCCCAGTTTCTTGCAGCACCACCTGCACCAGAGATGACATGTTTGTCTCTTAGGGCAAACAGGTCTGGATATGATTGTAATATTAAATTGGCAGCTCTTGGGTCTAGGTCAATTAAGAGTGCTCTTGGAATAAGTGGAATCTCACTTCCGCCATATGCATTTGGAAATCGCAAAATGGTACTTCCATATCTTTTGAGTATGCGGGATTCGTCTTTTTCGCCCTTTAATGTTGGTTTGAGAGGGTCTGCGCCAACATCAAGTAATAATCTTCGATATGCTTCTGCACCAAGGCCAATTCCGCAATGACCAAAACATGTCATGATAACTGGCGCTGGTGGTAATGGGGCAAATTTTGACAATTTTAATCACTATCTGAAACCTTCACTTGTCTCTTTAACCATATAGTGCAAGTTTGTACAGTCTGTACTTGATAGTTGTAGACATGGTGTTCTAGTTTCAATCCTGTGATTGTGCTAATCTTTTTGAATTTAAGATTTAAGAATCATTTATTCTTCTTCTGTCAGGGCTTTTTTGAGCACTCGGAACTCCTCTATTGATATCTGTCCTTCTGCAAGCCTGACTCGGAGAAGCTCAAGAGATGTATCCCTCTTAGGTTGGACTATGACTTGGGGCTGTTCTGTGTCGGCATCATTGGGAGACTCGAGCAAATTCTGGATGTATCTGTAATCTGACATTACGATGGGCTCGCCAGTCTTTACAGCCTCTATTATTTCTCGAAGTCTCTTTTGGTTTCCCTTGCCAGACGCCAACAAGCCTTTGATTGTTTTTATCATGTCTTCTGACATTTTACTTCACTATTGTCTTAAATCTTGGATCCTCTTTTATCTTATCGAATGAAGAATCCTTGACTGCCCATTTCTTTATGGTTCTACCGTAATGAGATATTGCCTGTGCAAGAAGAATGAGTGCATCATCATTTTGTCCAAGCAGAGCCTTGCTTCTTGCCTTTGCATAAATTATGGTGCCATTTTTTGGAAACTCTTTTAATATTTTATCGAAGATGGTTATTGCTTCCTCATGTCTTCCAAGCTCTGACAATTCTGTTGCCTTGTAAAATATTGCTTCATTGTTTTCAGGTTCTTTTTCTAAAATTTTATCGAAATATGACAACGCCTCTTCGTGTTTTTTCTGTTTGCCAAGTACTAATCCCTTGTAATATGTAGCCTGCATGTTTTCAGGTTCTTTATCAAGTACTTTGTTCAGACAATCTAATGCATCATCATACTTTTCAAGCCTAATTAATGCAATTCCTTTATTGTACGATGCTGGAAGGTATGTGGGATCATTTACAAGTGCTCTGTCATAATATGTTACTGCTTTTTCCAACTGCTGTAACTCTGCAAAGTGATTTCCTAGGTTGTTTAGCGCATCAACATGGTTCGGGTTGTGTTCTAGTATCTTCTCAAAACATGATATTGCATCCTTGTTTTTCTTTAACTTCAAAAAAGACATTCCCTTGTTGTATTGGGCATCTACATTTGTAGGGTCCTGCTTTAATGCCTTGTCAAAAAATGAAATGGCATCCTTGTGCTTTTCAAGCTTGGCATAGCTTATTCCTTCTAAAACCATTTTTTCTGCCTGATTTTTTTCACTCATTTTGATACACTAGAAATATTTTACATGTCTTGTTTAATGCTTTTTGATGGAATGATACGAAGTGGATAAATCGCTGATGAAGATGTTATATGCTCTTTGGTTCCTGCACTGCTTCAGGAAATGCCTTTTTGATATATCTTGAAAGAACAGGATACTGGATTATCAAAGAAGACAAGACCACTCCAAATGTAATTGTCTTTAGTATCTCTTTGATCTCGCTTTCAGGAAGGGTAGCAACAAGTGCAACTGATAGTGCTCCTCTCATGCCACCAATCATTACTACATGTCTCCATGCCATTGATGTCTTTTCCTTTGTAAAACGATGTGTTGCTGCAAGTATTGGATATGTAGATACTGCTCTTGCAGCCAAGACCGCAATGATTGCAAGTGCAATCAGAGGAAGGTTTTGTCCTATTCTCACCATGTCCATGCTCAGTCCAAGATACAAAAATGCTACCGAGTTTGCAAAAAATGCAATCATCTCCCAAAAGTTTGATGTGTATGCTCTGACCTTCTCACTAATTATGTGAGGTTTTCTCATTATGACACCAAACCAGAGTCCTGCTGCAGCTGCTGCAACAAGTCCTGAAAAACCCAGTGCATTTGAAATTACTACAGAACCAAAAAGGACTGCTACTGAAAGTGCAGTCTCAGAAAATGGTTCTTCTAACAGTCTGTGCAAAAGTTGTGAACCTACTGCGAGGCCAATTCCTATTGCAATACCGCCAAAAAATACCCATGCAAAATGTCCTATTGTTTCTAAAATGTTGACATTGATCTCTGTCGTACTTTCAGGAGAAAACAATGATCCTTGTGAAGCAGCTATTGCCATGATTGAAGAAAATATGATTACACCTGCGGCGTCATTAAAGCTTGCTTCTGATTCCATCAATGTTGCAAGTGTCTTTGGAATCTTTACCCTCTTGAAGACCTCGATTACAATTGCAGCATCTGTTGGAGCAATTAATGCTGCAAAGGCAAAAGCAACAAGTGTCGGTAGCCCTGCTAAATACGATAATAATAGTCCACCAACTATTGTGGCAAGCCCGACTCCAACTGTTGCCAGCACAAGAGCTGATATTCTGATTATCTTGAACTGTTCGCGATCAATTTTCATCATTGCCTCAAAAATTAGAGGCGGAATGACAAAGTAGAGAATGAGCTTTGGTTCTACTTTGAATCCCGAAATGTTTGGAATTCCGTGGCCTGTAAAGTCTATTATTGATATTGAAATTCCGATTCCTACAAGGATCATGGTGTACGGAATTCTTACCCTTGTTGCAATCAGGGAAGCAAGAAATATTGTCAAAAGAAAGACTGGTATCACATATTCGCTTGATAACAAGTGACCCAAACTTAATTCGGACATCTTTAGACTTTGGTTGTCAAATTATAAAAATCGTTGCTAAATAAGTATATTTTCTAGCTATCTTCTCTTGTCCATCTCTTTTCGGTTCTTTCTTAGAATACGAAATCCGAGAAAAATTCCAAGTGAAATATTCACCATTCCAAGTGCAGTCAAAATGAAATTTGGCTTGGTAAATATAATTAATCCCATGAATATGCCCCAAAATCCTGCAATAAAGAACATCATAGTGATGATTCCTAGCCTGCGATTGGAAGGATTACTCATTAGCGATTTTGATTTTATGGCACTATTAAACATTGAGCGAATTATGTTATAGATTCTAAAAATATGGAAAATGCATCTATCTGAATTCTTTTCTTACACTCTGGACAAATCTTGCATGAATTCTTATTCTCTCCAAAGTCTGTGCAAGTTTCATCTCTGTTCCAGGAACGTGATGTTTTGCAAAGAATTTTCTAACCTCTTTTTCTTTTTCCAAGTCTGCCTCAATTGAGACACTGCCAATTATTCTATTGAGAAGTGGGTTTCCTACGCCAAATCTTGATACAATTCCTTTCCAATTTTGCTTTACCCATGGCAAGACAAGTTCTTTTCCCTGTGGATTTGTTATCATTCTTGAAACTGGCTGGAAAAGATTTTGTGTTCTGACTTCTTTTGAGAGTGCAAACAAGAGAGTCTTTGATAGTAATTTCTTGTCCTGAAAGTTTGCAAGCGAACTGAGTAGTCTTACCATCTCTTCTTGTGTTGGCGCCTTGCGATACAAGCCAAGAATTTTTTGATATGTGGACGAGTCTCCTGTCCATGCTATTACAGAATAGACAGGACCACGAAGGTCTGGATTTAGTTGACCTGTTTTTAACAGATTGGCAAACCTTAACTTTGCTTCTGCAACTATCTCTTGATCTTCTAGTCTTCCAAGTGAACTGATCACCTGTACACGTAAAAGTGCAGTTGTTGATCTCTCTCCGTCGACTGGATCCCATCCAAGTTTTGAAAATACCTTGTTAAAGAAATCACGGTTGAATTCTTTTATCTCGTCCCAAAACACTTCCTTTGATAATAAAACATAGAAAAAGTTCAGGCTAGATATGATGTCTGATAATACAACATAGTCGTCTTCATCTTCATAATGTTTTACAAAGTCCAGATAGTCTCTAAATGATATCTGGTTTGACATACATAGCGCAAAGAGGTCATGGTGAATACTCCATCGGTCTACATTTGATATCGCTTTTTCTTCTACCTGCTTTCCTAGTGCGTCAAGTGCACTTGGGTCGTATTTTACTCGATAGAATCCCTTCTGGCCGTCATTTACCTTGAACCAATCTGCCTTGTGCGGTATTGTGACAGATCCCTTCATAATCTTGGTAACTGTCTTGTCTCCTGTTCTTACAGAGAGTGGAATTATCCAATTCCCTTTCTTTGCTTTTCCCTTGTCTTCCAAGAGGAACCTGCTCTGCGATAATCTTAATGTTGAATCTTGTACTTTGGCCTCAATTACTGGATATCCTACTTGTCTTACCCATGTGTTCATCATCTGTCTCACTGGTTGCCTTGATATTGAACCAAGAGAGTTCCAGAGATCTTCTGTTGTTGCATTTGCATACTCGTGTTTTTTCAGATAACTGTGTAATCCTTTTCTAAAGTTATCATCTCCAATAAAATTCTCTAGCATCATTAGGACGCATCCTCCCTTGTTGTAGCTTATCTCGTCAAATATCTGCCGCACATCTGATGGGCTTTTTACTGGCACATCAATTGGGTGTGATGATTTTAGCGAGTCGAGGCTCAAACCTCCTGTCATCTCTGAGATGAGGAATTGATCCCAAAAGTCCCACTCTGGATATAATGAATCAACTGCCTTTGTCGCCATGAATGTAGCAAAACTCTCATTGAGCCACAGATCATTCCACCATTTCATGGTGACCAAGTTACCAAACCACTGATGTGCTATCTCATGTGCAATTACCTCGGCAATGTGTTGTTTTGTTTCAGTAGATGATGTCTTTGGGTCATAAAGCAATATTGTCTCTCTAAATGTGATTGCACCCCAGTTTTCCATTGCACCTGAAGCAAAGTCCGGTATTGCAATCATGTCAAGTTTGGGCAACGGATATGCAATCTTGAAATATTTTTCAAAGTATGAGAGAAATTGTTTTGTAAACTCTAGTGAAAGTTTTCCCTGTTGCTTCTTTCCTTGTGTGGTAATTACTCTAACCAGAGTCTTGCCTGACTTGCTTGAAATTGACTCAAACTCTCCAACTGCGAGATAGAGAAGATATGTGGACATGATTGGCGTGGTGTCAAATTTGTACTGAATCTTTTTCCCTGTTGTTTTCTTTGATACTATAGGCATGTTTGAGATTGCAGTGTGGTTTCTGTCAACTAAAAGTGATACATCAAATGTTGCCTTGGCCTCTGGCTCATCCCAGCATGGAAATGCTCTTCGTGCATCGGCTGCCTCAAACTGGGTCGTTGCAAGATACTTTTCTTTTCCTTTGTACTTGTACTTGCTTCTATAAAACCCAACAAGCTTGTCATTTAGTTGTCCTATGAAATCAATTGAAATTGTTACCTTACCAGATATTTTTTGAGAAAATGTGAGTACGAGTTCTTCTACTTTTTCATCAATCCTTGTCTTCGGTTTTATCTCTTTTCCATTCCATGATATCTTGCACTGCTTTATCTCAAGTTCTACCGCGTGTAGTGTTATCCTGTTTACAGGTTTTGATATCCTGATTGATACTTTTTCTCTTCCTTTGAATGTAAATTTCTTAAAATCTGGCTCAAACTCTAGATTATAATTTATTGGAAAGATATTCTTCACAAGATTTTTCTTCTAATATACACGTAATATACTTTCTAATGTAGAATGTAGATAAGCCAATGTATGAAATGCACACCAAAAAATACGATGGCAACTGCCTTTACTGTCTTACCTACTGTCATTGCAATAGAATATCTTACAATGTTATATCGCTTGGTTCCGGCAATTATTGATACAACATCTCCGAGTATGGGAATCCATGGTGAAAAGAAAATTATTGTAAACCAACCGTATTTTGTCATCATGTTAATGCTTTTTTGTTCATATTTTTTTTCTGGAGTCTTTCTGAGCCTTTTTAGTAATCTACCGTTGTATCCAAGATAATATGCAATATATCCACCAATTATGGAACCAACAGTCAATACCAAAAATACATCAAGTGGATTTATTCCAGCAAGCAATAGAGCTGAAATGGTTAACTCTGTCGGAATTGGAATAAAACTTGAAAACATTCCATTGAAAAAAAGTCCTAGTAAACCATATTTTATGAATAGTGTGTCATGCAATAGGGAATTTATTATGTCGCCTAGCATCGCCTGAACTCCATTCTAGCTCATTTTAAATGAATTGCCATATTTCACATCGTGATCATAAATTGCATTACCTATTTTTTTGAGAAGTTTTGCTTTGGATTTTTGTGCTTTCTTGTCATGGCTGTAATCTTTTTTTTCTATAAGATCATGAAGACGCTCAAGTTCTATTCTTGATAATGCGTTGACTCCTCTTGTAAATACAATGTCTAAGAGCTGAAGTCTTTCAAGGTCTTCGTTGTTATCTTGCATACTGCTTGTATCTCTATCTTTAATATTTGTCTTGCACAAAAAGGGTCAAGTGTTCTACAAAGTATCAGTATCATTTCACAAGGACTATGTCAAGGTAAAAGGCGATCTCATAGAAATTGGTATCATGGAAAAACCTGTAAAAGGCAAGGCAAATGCTGCAATAATAAAACAGATTGCAAAACATTTTGGAATATCAAAGTCGTGTGTACGAATCGTTGCAGGAGAAAAGTCGCAAGACAAGATAGTTGAGGTTGTACAATTCACCAAACCCTAAAAAACAAGTTAAATCCAAATCATGCTGTGAACAAATCTGTAATTGTAATGGTTTTTGCCGTTGTAATGATGTCTTATATGGCACATCCTGGATATTCCCAACTTGCCAAGTCCAGTGCCACGCTTGAAAATGGCGTATGGCGTACAACAGTTGGAAAACAAGTACAGGTCACAACCGATGTTACAAACGGACAGAACCGGGCACAGCCATTTGCATACCTTGTCCAAATAGAAAACCAAGATGGAGTTGTATACTCTTTATCTTGGATTACAGGAACGCTTGATGCAGGCCAGTCTCTCAGTCCATCCCAGTCATGGACACCTACTACCCCTGGGACCTATACTGCGCAGATCTTTGTGTGGGCAAGTGTGGGAAATCCTGATGCATTGTCTCCTCCACTTGCAATGAAAATAGTAGTAGATTAGCATCAGTTATAATTTAGAAATTTCAAACCTAGTATGTGGCTATTAGAAGAAGAATTCCGATCTACCTTGTGATTGCAATGGCCTTTGCCTTTACCATTTACTTTTTCGTCTCCCCGTTTATGTATGGTTCCGATCAAAGTGGCCAGATGCCTACACTTAACCAAAATCCTGATTCACTTTCGACATTGACAAGTGACATTGATGCTTGTGTGTCAACACCAACTTCAGACTGTGATCAGGAAATGTTGCAGATAAAAAACTATTGTAATAACAATCGGGGACAAAATATCCCGGTGTGCTCAGACGTGAGGGTGCAAGAATATATTGATAGTAGAGGACTAGAGCGTCCTATCATAAACACTGGAAAATGATTCTTTATTTTTGAGCTTCTTGCATGAATCTTTCCATGTTCTGTTTCACAAGAGGAATTATCTTCTTTGTTATGATCTGGTGGAAATCATCTGCATCGGGATCAAATGATAATAATAACACATGAGCAAGTCTTCTATTCTCATCAGCGATTGGTATTGTAGCCCTGATGATTTTTGTATAGTGTGAACTTGCATAAGAAATTCTTCCTAACAGGTATTCCCATCTGAGTCTGGTATACTGCCTTGTGGCTGCAGTTATTGCATACTGGGCTCTCTCCTCTGGCTTCATGATTGGTGTGAGGCCTGATCTCTCAGATGCTCCCTCTAGGGTTCCATCCCCGTCTGCAATTCCTGCAAATCTTATTTTCTTGTCTAGTGCCACTACACTTTTACAAAAATCCTCAAAAAATGCCATTCAATATGGGATATCATCTAAGCTATATTTGCTTTCTGGGAAATTTCTCTTCACATGTTATCTTGTTTTATGCTAGCAGGTCTTGTCTTTTGGAAGATGAAATTACACAACAGCATAAAACCAATCCATATTCCAAGCATCAGGATAGGTGTGTAATGGCCTATACACTGGCTGCAGACAAACTTGTTCACAAGAAATACGATTGCCCCTCCCACAAGTGCACCTGTTGCATAGTCTAGCAGCCTCCACCAGAAATACTTCATTTGTTATTTCATAATCTGTCCAAAATATAAGATTGATTTTGCCTGTCTACTGGGAAAAGTATCGCTTGATGTTGTCCATTTCGATCTTTATCCATTCACAAAAGATCTTCCAAATAGTATCTGACGTAGAATCATATTGGAAGAAAGTAAACATCACTGCTGTAGAGGTGTCAGGCAAAGAAATTATTCTCATGTATGCAGGTGTCATGTTATCTTCAGTAGGTCCTGCATAGATGTCAATCAGGCCTGCTTTCTTGTCTGTATCTAGTCTGATGAATACCTCCCCCATTGGCGTTAGTGCCTTGTATTTGTCATCGACCAACGTGAGTTTCTTGACAAACTTTGTGGCCCATTTTGGAATGTTTTCAATATTTGATAAAAATTCAAATACGCTGTCTCTTGGTACGTTGACTACACAAGTCTCAGTTACAGAGTTCAATATTTTGTGTCAAAATATCGATTAATTAAACGGTATTCTGAGGACTGACAAAAGAATGACTCATAAATCCATGATTTGATTTGTTGCAATATCATGTCCCTAAAACCAAAGAGTGCCGAAGAGTCTAAAGCAGAGATGACGGTGAGAATGTTTCCATCTGATGCAAACCCTGCAGGCAATGTCTTTGGTGGTGAAATACTGCGACAGATTGACTTGATAGCAGGTCTTGTAGCTCAGAGACACTCCAAGAAAAATGCAGTAACTGCATCAATTGACAGAGTCAACTTCCTAAAACCTGTAATGGTTGGAAATGCACTCATACTAAATGCCCGGCTCAACTACGTATCCCGATCCTCAATGGAAATTGAGATAAGAGTTGAAGCAGAAAACCTGCTTACTGGTACTAGAACACTCACAAACACTGCATATGTTACCTCCGTTGCATTAGATGAAACTGGCAAGCCAACGGATGTGCCTCCACTTTTGATTGTCACAGAAGATGACAAGAAGAGGTTTGCAGAGGGGGAACAGAGGATGCTGCAGAGGAAAAGAGAACGCAAGCACAACTAGTATTTTCCATTTGTAAATTGCAACTTTGAAATAAAAATCAGAGGGCGTGACTGGATGTCTGTTTCCCTCCGAGAAAATTACATTGTAGACCTGCCTTGCAAAAAGTAGACTGGCCAAATGGTTTTCTAAATTTAGTTCTCAATATTGCATATATCACTCGCTAAAGACTACAGCTGAATTTTCATAAATGAAGCTTAGTTGGTAAGATGTATATGATTAAAGACTAGTCAATATCAGTAGAAATGACTTTATCTTATGACATTAGGAAATCCTATATTAATCCCAACATAAAACTTGCATTAGCATCTTGTCTTATAGCATTTGTTAGTGCATTGACATCTTTCTTGATTGTTCCACCTGTTGAAGCCGAATCACTGTCGCCTCCAATAGAGGCGCAGATTACTGTAAAAATTGACAAGGATCTGTATAACCGAGGAGATATCATGATTATCTCAGGCGAAGTCAAAAGCGTTGTAACTAGCATACCGCTAACAATTCAGATACTTGATCCGGACAATAATCTGGTTCATGTAGAACAGATAGTGGTAGCATCTGATGGAAGATTTTCACTGCCTATCAAAGTTGAAGGTCCATTATGGCGTATGTCAGGTACGTATTCTATAATTGTGCAATATGGATTCAAGCATGTTTCTGCAATGGTAACTTTCCAATTTGAACAGTCAAGTATCCCAACATCAGGCGTGTTCAATGTAAAGGATCTTTCAAGCGGACAAAACTTCGATCTTGACTATTCCATCACTGGGGGCCAAGTCAAAAGCATAGTTGTTAACCCTCAAGATATTTCACTTGTTGCACAAATAGACGCCAAGAGTTCTGGTGTGCTCCACCTCAAGATTCCAAGATTGTTACTTGATGCAAAAAAATCAAGCAATTCTGATGAGTCATTTCTGGTCTTTGTTGATGGTGATGAGATAACATCATTTCAGGAAGGAAACTCTGACTATGAGTATAGGGTGCTAGACATCCCTATTGTAAATGGTGACTCTGAGATTGAGATCATTGGAACCACTGTAATTCCAGAGTTTGAGAATGTATCAAGTCTGATACTGGTCTTGGCAGTTGGATTGGTGATAGTCTTTACTGTATTGTCAAAAACAAGAATGTGCACCAAACCCTTGAATTTGTAATTTTCTGATCTAGAAAAATTGTTCAAAAACTAATGTTTCGCATGATCTTCTATTGTGTATAGCGCTGCACTCTTTGCAGCCATCTCGGCAATTTTCTTATCTTGAGAACTTCCAATTATTATTACATCATTTTGTTCAGGTGACAATTCTTTCATAATAAGCAAATGTATCTTTTGGTCATTTCTCATCAAGTCCTCACCAGTTCCTGGCAAAACAAGCCTATCATTTTTACAGATCAAAGTGGTTGCACCAACTGCACCTGCCTTTATTGCAGCATCACGTTGCTCAATTCCACTCTTGATGTTGTATGCCATGTCCTTTAGCAATACGGCGTGATTGAATTTTCCCAAGGCCACTGAGCACTTTGCAATGTCCATCTCCCTTGGAATGGAGATGTGCAATTTTGTGTAAAGTGTATCTCCTTTGTTTGTAAGCCACATGCCTGCATTAGAGTTTTCAACAAGGCCATGCATCTTTAGGTGTTTTACAAGAGTTTTGATGGAACCTTCTCCAAGGCCAAGTTCTTGCATGAGAAATGATCTGCTTACCTTCTTTTTGTCTGCCATCATCTGCATTGTCTTGAAGACATGAACCAGATCAAAACTTAGCATTCTGCTTGGGGCATGTCTTTGTGCTACCTTGGAAAGTAGATGTATTACTTGATGCATCTTACTGTAAAGTCAGCAGTTCCATTATTAGATTTTAGCATGACATTGAGTCGGATAAACCATCCAATTGTTTAAATAATCAGCTGGTGAGACGAAAATAGAAATGGTTAACACATCACAGATCACAAAGACACAACGCACAGTTCCGATCATTGCTGCAGCAGTTCTGTTTGCAATATTTGGAATGGGATACTTTGTAGTGGGCTTTGACCAGGGACAAATATTTAGTATGTTTGAAGGACAGTCTGCATATGCCCAGATGAATGGTGTTGGGTACCTGCATGAATATACTCATGATATGAGACATGCATCTGGTTTTCCATGCCACTAGCGGTTTTTTAGTGAAGTCTTTTATTTTTCTCTTGTCTAACCTGTAGTTTTTTCTAAACAGAAATGCATGAATTTTTAGGGTTTACATCTGATGAGCATTTTTTAATTTACAGAAAAATGGATTGTTGCTAAATTTGTGCCTATGGGTAGCAGTCAAACGTTCCTGGAGGCGGATTCTTTATTCTATTCTGAAAGTCTACCGCATCATATTTCTGGTCTACTGTATATGGAATAAACCCAAAGATTGGTGCACTTATCGAAGTTGTTATTGTTGCCTTGGTTGGATCGAATGTAGCATTTGTTTGTCCAATCTTGTCTACCGCTTGCTTGTTTATGGCAAATACTCCGTCTAGTGTGGCAGCTGATTTTGGCGATAATGTGGAGCCGCCAACCGTAGCCTTTTCTATTATGTCTGAATTGTAGAATGCATCTATCTCATACTTGGTAAATGTGGCAGGAAAATATGATGGATTACATGCATCTGTTTGTATGCTGAGTTCAGTATCTGAAATTGCTACCTGTTGACCGTGATGGGGACGAAACTGCAAGTTGTTTACTGCATATACATCTAGCCCAGCATATGCCACAATTATGATTGCAATAATAATTCCTATTGAGGCATATTTTTTAGTCAAAGATTTTTTTACAGGCTCTGGAGTCTGTGAAATTTCAGGACTTGGATTAGTGACTGTGTTATCAATTACATTCTCTGTTTTAGAGTCTGAAACTATATCACTTGAAACTGGATTAGGTTGATTCTGCGTTAGGCTTTCTATGTATTGGTGATCCTCAAAAGAGACTGGTTCTCCATTTTTTATTGCAGTTAAAATGTTCTGTAATCTTACAACATCGCCTTTTCCAGATTTTATCATCTCTTCAATTGTGCTGCCAAGATCTTCTGACATTCTTTGAAAGGAGACTTGGTCTTAATTTAAAGCAAGTGGGTGTGTAGTGTTTCATCTTTGCTGACATGTATAAAAAATTCTAGATGTTTGTTATAGGCTGTGGAATGAAAAATTAGCTGGACCTACTGCAAAATAACCATAGTATTGTTTGCAAATTACTAATTAGTCAAATTCGACCTATCATACCCACATTGCAAGACGAGATGTTTGAGAAATGTACGCTAAAAATTTGTCCTAGGGGACCTCTTGTAACAGACAACAATACTGGAGAAATCCTGTGTGCAAGCTGTGGCCAAGTCTTGATAGAGAAAATAGACAGCATAGGACCAGAGTCACGCTCCTTTGATATTGAACAGTTCAACGACAAAAGTAGAACTGGAGCCAGATCAAGTCTTGCAGTACATGACATGGGTCTTGCAACATCGATAGGAAGTCAAGACAAGGATGCTGCAGGACACTCCCTGTCTGGATATATGAAAAATACGTTCAACAGACTCAGAGTCTGGGATAGTCGAAGCAAGTCAAAAGGAAATGACTCTAACCTGAAGCAGGCATTCACGCTACTTGATACTATGAAATCACAGCTCTCACTTCCTGATAACGTTGTAGAGGAGACTGCATACATTTACAGAAAGGCATTTGCCATGAAACTAACTCGAGGTAGGGGAATCTCTTCAATACTTTATGCTGCACTGTATGCTGCATGTAGAAAGACTAGCACACCAAGGACGTTGCGTGACATTGCAAAAGCTGGAAATATCAGGAGAGGCGATCTTGCTACTGCATATAGGACAATGGTCAAGAGCCTTGACCTTAAACTAGATCCATTTGATCCGGTAGAGTTTGTAACTAGGATATGTAGTATGATCCAAGTCAACGAGATGACAAGGCGGCATGCACTTGATCTGTTACTACAAGCCGAAGATGCGGGATTTTCAACAGGAAAAAATCCAATGTCGCTAGTTGCAGCTGCAGTTTACTTGGCAACATGCGTAAGCAATGAAAAAAAGACACAGATAGAGATTGCAAAGGCTTGTGGTGTAAGTAATGTCTCAGTAAGAAACCTGGTTAGGCAGTTTCGAGAAAAACTTGGACTTGAATCCGAAGACTAGAATGTTGGTATGCACTAGTATCTTATCTTGATATCTTGTGCAATCTCTAGGAATTTTTGCATCTCTTGATGAAACTTGATTCCTTTTTCGGTGATGACAAAACTGCGGCTCTTCTTGTCCATTCTTGATTCTATCAATCCAAATTCTATCAATTTTTGGCATTTCTCCATTGCGGTATAGTGTGATAGGTTGGCTCTGCGTGCAATTGAAGATATTATTGCACCTTGCATGCCGCAATCCATTGTGATCTGCAATACCTCCGAAATCATTCCAAGCTCTGATCTGTATTGTTGTTTTGTACTTAGTGCCATTAGATAACATTCTCCTGTATTTGGTTTTGTGAAACTTTCATTATTTTATTGTGGAACAAGGTCTATATATTCATTAGCTTCCTAATGATTAGAAATAAAACGAAAAAATTTGATTATGAAAACAGTATGGGTTTTGTAGTATATTCTGCATCCAAGATGATGCAAAAAGCATTTGATCTTGAACTACGAAATAAAACGGGGATAAACTTGGTCCAATCAAAGGTCGTATTTGCACTAAACATACAATCTGGTCCTACTCAGAGAGAACTTGCCGACAAAATTGGAGTTGAAAGCCCTACACTTGTGCCAATAATTGATAAAATGGAACAAGATGGATACGTGAAAAGAAAACCTGATGCCAAAGACCGGAGAATAAAGAGGATCTATGCTACTGCCAAGGCTGATTCAATGTGGGATTCTATGATGGAATGTGCAACACAAATTAGAAAAGTATCAACAAAGGATCTTTCAGAGCATGAGTTCAAGTCTGCACTGGCAGTTGTAAAAAAAATAACAGAAAACTTGACTGTTTACCTCCATGATTCTGAAACAACTGATCATAAAAAGGCAAAAAATTGAAAACACACTCTACGCTTGGCGCCTGTGATGCCGTGAAAAGAGATTTTTTATTGCAAAATTCAGAGACCATATCAAGTGATCAATCCATATTTACCAGTAGTACTACTATAATGACATGGCAATACTCAAAGCAATTGGGAGAGTTCTGGTACTAGTCATAAGTGGAATTGCCATAGTAGTTGTTGGAGGATTCATGATGGGAGCAGTTGCCAAGTTGTATCTGCCAGGGCGCAAAAAGGACAGACAAGAACCGCCTGAAAAATTTTATGAGCGTAAAAAAACAGATTAATATAAAACCCAGAAATTTTTGAATACTAATGACACAAGCAAATACTGACTCACAAATTTCCAAGTTACAGTCAATCAAATATTTTACTCCCGCACGATCCATTGCAGATGCAAACTCTCTGTTGCCGAAGGTAGAAGAGATTGTGGACAAATATGCCAGGGCGTTGATGCCTTGGAAGAAAGACAATGATACACTGCAACATGCAGCAGACTCACTTTGGGATCTGGCACGAGTCGCAGCATTAAACTCCGACAAATCCAACACTTGGGATTCCGCATGGAACGCTGCCTGGAAAGAAGCAAGTAGTGCTGCTCGCAATAATTACGGGTGGTATGGAAGTGAGTTTGTTTCAGGAGAGACAGCAAGAGATGCAGCACGGGATGCAGCCAAATATGCTGCAAGATATGCAGTGTTTGAATCAGTCAAGGAAAAATTTGGCGGGGTCAATCCGTTTGAGTATGTGATTGAGTTATACTCTATGGGACTTAGACCGACATACTTTAGAAAAGTAGATGAGCAGGAAAAATTCATTGTAGATTTCCCATTACTTGTAGATGGCAAAAATGTAATTGGGTGTTATCTGCATGGAGACAAGGAGATATCGTTTATACATCAGTGGATTGATTATTGCTCAAATCTCAAATCAGTAAATAATCCTGAATCAAAGAGATCATTTGCATAAATGATACACATCTCTTAAGTATCACAATTTTTTATAAAATAGACATGTGCGAAATGATTGATGAAATCGAAATAGAGCATCTGAGAATGGCACTGGCTAGAGCAAGAAAAGAGATGCAAGAGCCTGTAAAAGAGAAACCACTTGCTGCAGTCGCCTAGTAATTCCACTCGCTAGAAATGCCATTCCAAAGGGAACGATACGGTTTGGCATCTTTTGAAATCTCCTCTCTTACCCTATGTTCTATTGAAAAGTACATGTTCTCAAGTGCATCAACACCGCCATCTGTAAATAGTTCATGGCCTATCTCTTTGATTCTATCTTCCTTGGTAGCATAATCTGAAGCATCTGAATTTTGAATGCAGTAAGTTATGAGGTCATACAATTCTTCTTCAAGATATGCATCCAATTCAATCTTGGAACTGTATTTACAGTATAAAAGTTCTTGATTGTCTATGACGTAACAGTATGTTTCTGAGATAGATTTCTTGTCTTCTTACCGATCAAGGTTTAAAAATTTGCCTTTTATGGACCCAAGATTCCAAAGGTATAACAAGACATACCTTCCAAGTATATTCATAGCCCAAAATTCTGTTCAACTGAAAATATTGGAAGCGTACACCCGTGATGTAGGCCGGGGTGTCACACGCATTGATTACGAGTCCATGGATGCACTTGGAGCATCAACTGGTGATATTTTGGAAATTACAGGCAAGCGAAGATCTGTGGCGCGATGTCTTCCACTATACCCATCTGATGAAGGAAAAGGAATTATCCGAGTGGATGGACTGGGCAGAAACAATACCGGTGTAGGAATTGGCGATACTGTCACTGTACGAAAAATAAAGACCGTACCTGCAGAAAAAGTCATAGTCGCACCACTTGATTCCATACCTCCTATTGATGAAAGATATCTTACAGATTCTCTAGAAAATATTCCGCTTGTAAAAGGTGATAATATCATGGTGCCATACTTTGGTGGAAGGCTGACATTTCAGGTAATTGGAATAACTCCTGCATCTGATGCGGTTCTTGTAACTCCAAAGACAGAGTTTCATATTGCTGAAAAAGGTGAGAGCTTGCGCGGAGTACCCCAAGTGTCATACGAAGACATTGGAGGAATGTCTGATGAAATCAGAAAAGTACGAGAGATGATTGAACTACCAATGCGACATCCTGAAATATTTGAAAAATTAGGAGTTGAAGCTCCAAAGGGTGTGTTACTATATGGTGTACCTGGAACAGGAAAGACGCTGCTTGCAAAAGCCGTTGCAAATGAAACTAATGCTCATTTTATCAGTATATCTGGTCCTGAGATAATGAGCAAGTTTTACGGAGAAAGTGAAGCAAGACTGCGTGAAATATTCAAGGAGGCAAAAGAAAAGGCGCCCTCAATTATTTTCGTCGATGAGATTGATTCGATTGCACCAAAAAGAGAAGAGGTGACAGGAGAAGTAGAAAGAAGAGTTGTTTCACAAATGTTATCATTAATGGATGGTCTTGAAGGAAGAGGCAAGGTAATTGTTATTGCAGCAACCAACAGACCAAATGCACTGGACCCAGCTCTTAGGAGACCTGGTAGATTTGACAGAGAAATTGAGATCAAGGTACCTGACAAGAAAGGACGACTAGAGATTTTGTTAATCCACACAAGAAATATGCCACTAAGTGAAGATATCAACTTGGAAAAAATTGCAGGCTCTAGTCATGGATATGTGGGGGCTGATCTGGAGTATCTATGCAAAGAAGCTGCAATGAAATGTTTGAGAAGGCTATTGCCAGAGATTAACTTGTCTGATGAGAAAATTCCGCCGGAAACACTTGACAAACTAATTGTAAATGCTGAAGATTATCAACTTGCATTCAGAGATGTGACTCCTGCTGGAATGCGTGAAGTGTACATAGAGACGCCTGATATCAAATGGACTGAAATAGGCGGACTTGAAAATGTGAAACGAGAACTGCAGGAGGCTGTGGAATGGCCGATGAAATATCCTGGTCTTTATTCACAACTTGGATATAGAATGCCAAGAGGTATCTTGCTGCATGGACCAAGCGGAACAGGAAAGACACTATTAGCAAAGGCAGTTGCAACAGAGAGTGAGGCAAATTTCATCTCAGTAAAAGGTCCTGAGTTATTGTCCAAGTGGATAGGCGAATCAGAGCGAGGAATCAGAGAGATATTTCGAAGGGCAAGACAGTCATCACCATGTGTAATATTTTTCGATGAGGTAGATTCCATTGCACCCATCCGTGGAATGGGTGAGAGTGCAACAACAGAAAAAGTTGTCAGCCAATTGCTAACAGAAATGGATGGAATTACATCACTAAACGGTGTAGTGGTTATTGCTGCTACAAACAGGGCAGACATGATAGACCCTGCATTGCTCAGACCAGGTAGATTTGATAAAATCATTGTGGTCCCAATTCCGGACAAGGAAGGAAGATTGAAGATATTGGAGATAAGCTCCAAAAACATTCCGATTGAAAAAGAGATGGGAACACCAAACGGACTAAATGAAGACTATGTTGACTTGGCAAAGATTGCAGAGATGACAGACGGCATGAGCGGAGCAGACGTTGCCGCAATTGCAAATACTGCTGCATCCATTGTGCTGCATAACTTTGTTGACAAGTATCCAGATCCAAAGGAGGCAGAAAAGCAGGTGGAGGTTGCAAAAGTAAAGATGCGAGACTTTGAGGAAGCGGTAAAGAAAGTCAAGATCCAAAAGGAACTAAAGGTTGGACAAAAGGTAGCTATATCTCACTTTAGGTAATCTTCAAGTCAAATCTAATTTTGTCTTCTTGTCAGGAACTTGGATGTCTAAAAGTTCGCGCAGTCCCTTGTACCTGTTTCGTATGGTTACTTCAGTTACTCCTGCTGCAACTGCAATTACTTTTTGAGTTGTATTGTCTCCATGTATTACACAAGACAAGTACAATGCAGCAGCTGCAAGTCCCATTGGATCCTTTCCTGCTGAGATCTCTTTCTCATTTGCCTTTTCTAAAATCTTGAGCGCCTCACGTTTTACTTTTTCACTAAGGCCTGACTCGCTTGCAATTCTTGACATACATTTTATCGGGTCCAATACTGGCATTGTCATGTCAAGCTCTTGCAGTAATAGTCTGTAGCACCTTGAGACGTCTTTCTTTTTTACATTGATCCTTCTTGCAACTTCATTTAGTGTTCTGGGAGTACCTGTCTCTCTACATGATAAATACAATGCAGCAGCAATTAGTCCTGGAATTGATCTGCCTTTTGCCAATCCTTTCTCTAATGCTTTTCTGTAAACATATGCAGTCTTTTCAACTACTGCATCTGATAATGCAAGTTTGTCTTTTAATCTACTGAGCTCGCTGAATGCCTGTCTGCAATTTCTCTCAGTTGCCTCATGGACTTGACTTCTATTGTCCCATGTTCTAAGGCGGGTGATTGTATTTTTCATTGATGCTGATAATGGTTTTCCGGTCGAGTCCTTGTTTGCCTGTCCAATTACTGTAGCAAGTCCCATGTCGTGCATTGCAAGAGATGTTGGAACACCAGTTCTTGCCCTGTCTTCGAACTGTTCTTTTGAAAATGACTGTCTCTCAGGACCCAAGTCATTTACAACTTCGTTTATCACAAACCCACATCCACCACAAAATCGTTCACCTGTAGTGCCATCTGTTAACATCTTGGCTTTTCCACATCTTGCACATCGTGTATTCAATGCTGCGCTCTGTATTACCATAAGTTACACCCATATTCAGACGCCATTCAATAATAACCCAGCTATTCTTTCAGATGTAATTTGTAGTGTTCTGAACTTATCTAGACATACAAAAATTCTGATGGTACAAGCCATGTTTCTTGATAGTCCAAATTTTTATCAACAAAAAGTATTCCAAGTTTATGTTTTTTTGCCATGTCTGAAATAAAACCTGCTAGTGCACCCTTTTGCAAAATGTATGGCAATTCCAAAATGTCTGTAGCAACTAGCACCCTGGTACTTGGCATTTCTTTTTTGGCGTCAAAGATCTCTTTTTGAATGTCTAGTATGGATTTTTTTGTAATCTCAGGCTGGACAAGGATGACTATGGTTCTTTTTTCTTTTCTTGCAACAAGATCAAATCTATACTGGGGATCAAAGTCAGAGTGTGATGCATCGTATTTTACATGCCATTGCATGTCCTTGAGGTAGTCTGAAACTATATCCTGGATCATGCCTAGTTCCAATGGATCTCGAGTCATCTCTATTTTTTCATGCGCCTTGAGCAATGCACTAAAATAATTATCAACCAACTGTTTGGAATATTTTGTCATCTTATCTCTCATGAAAATTGAATTGAGGAGCACCTTGTTTTCTTGATATGTACTAAAAGGATCAGATTCCTTGTCTTTCATTAAAACTTCCTAGGGTGACTAGTAAATAATCGCTCGCCAAGATCTGACTATATTCAGAAGGAAAAACAGTATGATAGAGACAAGTATTAATCATAAAACGCTAAAGGATTAGTGTGGATTTTGTCCAAAAGGGTGAACCTGATGTCTCAAAACCTCTCTTGATTGCAGCCATGCAAGACATGGGAGACGTTGGAAGCATCGTGATTGACTTTATCAATTCAAATCTAAATACAACAGTATTTCGTGAAGTGCAGCCATCATATCCTGCATATGTCATTGATAATGGTGGATATATTGACATCCCGGAAGAAAAATGGGACTATCGATATGCAAAAGACATAATTGTATTTGGAGGTGGATCTGGACAGCCCTCTTCTACTGAAGAGCTAAACGTCTTGTGCCAAGATGTCATTGATGTTGCAAAAAAATATTCTGTACGGTTCATCTACACACTTGGTGGGTTTCACACAAAAAACTCAATTGAGGGAGAGCCGAAGACATTTGTTACTACTACATCAAAAGAACTTACAGAGCAGGTCCGAAAACTTGGAATCCTGACTACTCCTGAAGCTTCTATAATTACTGGATTTAATGGATTGATACTTGGATTTGCAAAGATGAATGGTATACAGGGAATTGGATTGTATGCAGAGTTGAACCAGCCCAAGCTTCCACAGTATAGATCTTCCAAGAGTATAATCAAGACACTTGAAAAAATGACTTACCGCAAGTTTGGTGACACATCAGAGTTTGATTCTATGGCAAAAGATGTAGAATCCCATAGTCATGGAAAACGTTTTGATCCTGATCAGAGCTATTCTGCTTGAGAGATAAAATAAGAAGATTTTCCAATACACTGTATCTTACAGGTGAATTGGTCTAAGTCTTGTAACTGTCACTATTGCTACAATGGAGATTGCTAAAACTATGGCAGCTACTGGTCCGAATTCTGGTACTACAGTTGTTCCAACGATAGAGATATTTTCAGCAAGTGGGGTGATTGGTATTGATACTATTGTATCTCCTGACTCGTCTGTTGTGGTGTAGTTTGTTATTATCTGACCATCTTCGAAAACTCCAATAAATGGACCGCTAATCAACCCAGTTGGTAATTTTAGAACAAGCGTGCTGTTTGTGTCAGCCTTGCCTACAAGAACAAAATCTACTGACTTGTCTTTTACACTAACTGATGAGCTTACGATATCTTTGATGGAAGAATACTGCACATCAAATGTTGTAGCTCCGTCCCCTGCATTTTTTCCAACACCTGAAATGGTCTTGTACTCTTGAGCAAAGGAGGATGTTGCCATTGGAGCAAGCAAAATTATGATTGCTGCAACTATTGCTATTTTGAGCATAAAGTGAAATTTGCTATCTGGCTAGTTAACGGGTTTGGCTAATTATTTTAACGAAACCGCGAATTTCTTTGAAGCTTCAAGCAGACCCTTGATGTCTGACTCTGAGTGCACGTAGGATATGGCCCCCAGTTTTCCTGGCAGGAAAAATATTCCATATTTTGCAATAAGCTCAAAATGATATTTCTTGAGTGTCTCGGTATCACACCTTGATGCCTCTTCTGCATTTGTAACCTGTGTTATTCCATTTGCCAGAAAATGTGGCATAAAAAGAGAGCCCATGCCAGTAACTGTTACCTTGTCCTGAAATATCTTTGAGAGTCCTCTTCTTGCATCTTCTCCTAACCTTCCAATCTTTTTGTAGACCGGGCCAGAGTTTTTCTTTAAAAATTTCAGCATTGCTCTGCCTGATGTCATTGTCATCGGATTTGCAGAAAATGTTCCACCGCCAATATATGATCTGTCTACTCTCTTGTTTGACTTTGTATCAGTAATTTTCATTATCTCGTCTTTTCCGCAGATGACCCCGATTGGAAATCCTCCGCCAACAATTTTTCCTAGTGTTACAATGTCAGGGTCAAGACCCATTGTTTTGTAAAGACATCCAAACCTGAACCTAAATCCTGTGACAATTTCATCCAAAATAAAGAGTGCATTGTTTTTGTGGATGGACTCTTGGATTCCTATCAAGTATTCCTTTGTTGCTGGTATGCAGCCTGCACCTCCAAGTACCGGCTCTATGATAACTCCTGCAAGATCATTTTTTACAGATTCCAAAATTGAGATTGATTTTTCCAAATTGTTGTACGGGATAGAAATGATGTGTGCCTCATCTGTCAATCCTGCACTCTCTGATTGGTCAAATGGATAGTTGACTGACTTTAGCAGATCAGTTGTGTATCCGTGCCAGCCGCCATCAATTTTTACAATTATTTTTTTTCCTGTCTTTGCCCTTGCAATTCTTGTCGCATACATTGTGGCTTCAGTTCCTGTGGATACATAACGAATTTTTTCTGCAACTGGAACTGCACTCTGTATGACCTCTGAGAACTCTATCGTGTTTTCATTTACGGTTCCATGCATCCAACAATTGCTTATCTGTTTTTTGACCTTCTCTGAAATCTCTGGAGCAGCATGACCTAAAATCAGACTCCAATGACCCATCCAGTAGTCTGTATACTTGTTGCCATCAACATCTATGAGGCTCTTCCCTCTTGCAGCTTTTGTGACAAATGGATATGGCTCGAAAAATCTTATGTTGTGTGACACGCCATTGATGTGGAGTTTTTTTGATCTTTCAAAGATCTTGGCAGACTTTTTTGTATGCTTTTTGTACAGATCTAAAGCAGAAGACAACCAAATATGGTATCAATCTGTTTAATATTAGTGATCGGAAAAAAAATTGTAAAAAAACAAGACTTGTGTATGGTTTATATTATTTCCATTTGATCCCACTTTTGCATACGTAACAGCAAGGCGGCGCTTGTGATGATGTTTGGTAGTATACCAGTTTGTGATTCACAGGCCTCCAGTTACGCATACAACATGTGGGTTTGATCAAAAGATCTTATCCGAAGTTTGAAGAAAGTGTGTGCAATC
>JAGWGU010000012.1 GCA_028867275.1 Nitrososphaerota archaeon | reverse complement strand
TTTCCCTTGAAAATACATTAACCAGCCTGCAATTTTTCAAGACAACATCTGCCTTGCTTTCACCCATAGCTACTGCATTGAGCGATAGAATCATGGAGGCAAGTGAACTGGCCTTCATGGAGATGGTTAATTCAGTATACTATTAAAGCGATGTTTAAATTACGGTCAACGCAGCTCATTTTTTATGAACATGCCAAAGGAGATCAATAGGTATTGCCCCAAGTGTAAGAAACATACGTTACACAAGGTCTCCATATACAAGGCAGGAAAAAGAAGAGGTTCTGCTATTGGTGAAAGAAGACACGCTGAGGATAAGAAAGGTTATGGTGGTCAAAAGTTCCCAAAGTTAGCAAAACCAGCAAAGACTACTAAGAAGATTACTCCTATCATGACATGTCCAGAATGCAAGAAGAAATGGAATGTATCAGGGATAAGACTAAGAAAATTGGAGTTAGTTGCATAATGAAAAGAGCTCATATTTGGATACCAAAACCAGGAAGTAAATTCCAAAGAGTACAGTGTAAAGAATGTGGCGAAGAGAGTGTTGTTTACTCGCATGTTTCCTCAATAGTGACATGTAAGGCATGTGGTAATACTCTAGCAGAACCAACTGGTTCCATTGCAAAAACAAATGGAAAAATTTTAGGTAGCGCAGATTAGGTCATATTCTTTCTTTGTGTTCAGGTTAATAGCTATTCTTTTGTCATCAAGAACAATGTGAGATTCCTTTACAGTTTCCATGTTTTTTATCTTTCTAGGATCAACCATAGAGATTCCAGTGTAGGCACATTCTTCACCGTTATAATTAACAAAAAATTCTGCTTCCAATCCAAGAGATAAAAGAAAAGTTTTTCGTATCAATATACTTGTCCAGACATTTTCTTCATTTACCAAATCTACAATTTTTTTAATTATCTCAGAATCTAAAAGCGGCATGTCCCCAGAAGTCACAAAAATTAATTCTTTAAACTTGGAAAGAGATTCTCCCAGATCACTGACATATCCAGTTCCCTTTGTTTCAAGTATGTCAATACCCAGACTAGAAACAAACTCACGGGTCTTTGGTGCATTATTACTTGTAACGCATACTATATTCGAAAATATTTTTGAATTTTGCAAAGCATTTAGAACATGTTCTATCAGTGGCTTTTTGTATCGTAGGAGTAGTTTTTCCTCGGAGGATTTCATTCTAGTGCCCTTACCTCCACACATAACTAGTCCTATCATACCGATGCAAAAATCAATAGAGATGCCAGTCTTACTAACTCATTACTTGCACCAAAGACATCACCTGAAATTCCCCCAAAGCTCCTGTTTGCAATGGCAATCAATAGAAAAGACAATCCTATGCACGATATTACTACAAATATACCTGTCATTCCTGCCAAAATTACGGTAGGTACTATTGCCAATAGTGCAGCTAGAACAAGTTTTCTTGGATCTTTCATGGATTGAGTAAAGGGAGAACTTAGTCCTTGCCAAGCAGAAAGACCTCGATTTGCCTGTATTACCATTGATAGTTTAGCCATGAGTTCACTTAGAAGTATTGCCTCAAACAATGCAAAACCCTTCATCATGGAAATAGCTAGTATCATGCCTGCAGCATATAGAACAACTGTCATCACTCCCGCAGAACCAACTGCGGGATCCCTCATTGCTTGGAGTTTTTTTTCTCTGGTTCCCTTTGCCATAATCCCATCTGCAAAATCACATAGTGCATCAGTATGATGCATACCAGTGATTATAGCAAGTGCTCCAGTCAAGATCAGGCCAGTAATAAGAGGTTGAAGAAATAAAGATAATCCATAACCTGCTGCACCAATAACTATTCCAATCAGAGCTCCTGCAATTGGAAAAAGATACATGTTCTTTGCTACAGTTTCTAGTTCACCATTCTTGGAAGGAATGATTGTTAGAAATGACACTACAGATGATATTCCCTTAAACATTAAACCACCAACCAAGATATGACAATAACAGAATCACAGGAATTGTAAAAAATAAGACAAACAATGCGGTAGTCATCTTCATTATAGAAATTGCAGATCTGAAATGTTTTTCAGTTATCTCAGACTTGCCATCTCCTAAAACATAATGTTCCATCTTTTCAAATTTTATTCCAAGTGCACCAGCAAGAGTAGCCATTGGATAACCAGCATTTGGACTTTCAGTCTTGGGACCATCTCTTTTCATGATATGGATTGAGTGCCTCCAATCTTTTTTTAGTATAATGCATGAAAATATCATTACGAGGCTTGTAAGTCTAGAAGGAAGAAAGTTTAGTATTTTGTCACAGTTGGCAGCAAACCATCCTATGTTTCTAAATATTTCTGTTTTATACCCTATCATAGAATCAGCAGTGTTTACAGTTCGATATACAAATGCACCAGCCAGACCAAAAATTGAAAAGTAGAAAAGCGGACCAGTTATACCATCAACAATATTTTCGCTGATACTTTCAAGTGTTGCAGAAATTACATGTTGTTTATCTAAATTTTTGGTATCTCGTTTTACTATCATGGAAAGTTTTACCCTTGCACCATCTAGGTCATTTTTTGATACAGAATCCATGATTTTTGATGCATGATCTTCCATTCCCTTTATTGCAATGGTAGTCTTTAGGAGAATTCCGACCAGGATTATACTTGTACCTATGAATAGAATTTTGTAGAGTCCAGTTAACTCAAAATTTTCTACATATCTCAAAAAAGAGGAGAAGAAGATAATCAAAATAGATACCAGTGATACCAACAAAACAAGAAGAATAGTACCATTAATTTTTTCAGTAATTGGGTTGGCAGATTTTGCATATGGTACAGACTTGCCAATCAATTTTCCCATCCAAACAGTTGGATGATATCTGTTTTTTGGATCTCCAAAAATAAAATCAAGGGCAAGTGCAAACACAACTGCAATTATTGGTATTAGAATCAGTTCAACATACCTCGTATTTTTTTCATATCCAGATTTTTTTTCACAATTAAAGCCAAGTGATCAATTTCTTTGTCTAGTGTTCTGAGATATTTTTTTGTCCATGATACTTGTTTTGGGGTTGCATGCAAAGAATCCTCATCTGGTATGTCAAACTCAATTAAAGGAATTGTACCAATTACTGGTTTCATGGTTTTCTTTCTCAATATAGAATAACTTGGGTATAGCATAGTCACATCTCCTCTAAACTTGTTTATAACAAACCCTTTGACAAGTTTTTGATATTTTTTATCAAGAAGCGATAATGTCCCTACAATACTTGCAAAGCTTCCGCCCTTGTCTATGTCAGTTACCAAAATCACTGGTGACTTGCAATACTCTGCCATTCTCATATTTGCAATGTCATATCGTTGCAAGTTTATCTCCGATGGAGATCCAGCTCCTTCCAGTACTACAATATCATTCGCCTTTAGTAATTGGTCAAGCGCATTCTTTGATTCTTCAAGTCCTGTTGAGAGTGCAAATTTTTTGTAATAATCCCTAGCATGCATCTTACCATGGAATATACCATTTACAAAAATTTCACTCTCATAATTTCCAAGAGGTTTTAATAAAATTGGATTCATTATTGGCATTACCTTACTTCTTGCAGCAATTGCTTGAATGGCTTGAGCCCTTGAGATCTCAAATTCTTTGCCAACATAGGAATAAGATGACATGTTCTGCGACTTGAATGGCGCTACTTTGTATCCTTCATCAGAGAAAATTCTACAAAGGGCAGTAACTAGAGTTGTTTTTCCAGCCCCTGAAGAAGTACCCTGTATCATCAAAGTTTTTGCGGTCATGATTTTTGTAATGCCTCAACTAGTTTTAGATTTTCTTTATGAGTTCTAACTGCAATTCTTATGTAATTGTCATTTAATCCGCGAAATGTGCTACAGTTCCGTATGAGAATATTTCTGTGTAGCAACTTATTTTGAAGTTGGCGTGACTTTATTTTTGATTTTATTAAAATAAAGTTTGTATCAGAATTGTAACAAGTAAAGCCTTTTATTTTTGATATGGAGTCCATGAGAAATTTTGATTCCTTTCGGATTACATTTAATGTCTTTGACAAATGGGATTTGTCAGATAATGCCTTGATTGACGATTGTTGTGCAATCCCACTAACGTTCCATGGAATCTTGATCTTTTGTAGAATTTCAATCATTTTTTTATTGCCAAGTCCATACCCAATCCTCAATCCAGCCAATCCAAATGACTTTGTTAAGGACCTAAGGATGAAAAGATTATCAAACTCTTTCAGATATGAGACAACGCTTTCGTTACCACTAGGAACTAATTCAATGAAACACTCATCAAGAAATACCATTGCAGATTTTTCATATGCTGATTCAAGAATCTTTAACATGTTTTTTTTCTTTATGAGAACACCTGTAGGGTTATTTGGATTACATAGAAAAACACAGTATTTCTTTGAAATTGCATCTTGTAATTCTGCCAAGTTTTGATTTAGATTCATTGTTTTGAAAAAATAGGTCATTGCTCCGTTTAATTTTGCAGCAGATTCATATTCACTAAATGTAGGAATTGGAATCAACACTTTTTGTTTTCGTAGAAATGCAGCACAATAATTATAGATAATTTCAGTAGCTCCGTTTCCAACTATAATCTGATTTTTTGGAATTCCAGTATATTTTTGAAGATGAGTTCTTAATTCATTTGAATGAGGATCTGGATAGATAGAAACATGTGAAACAGTTTTGAAAACATCTCTTACTTTAGATGGAAATCCAAGAGGGTTGACATTTGAGCTAAAATCTAACAGTCTCAAATTATGTTTAAGGCCATTTGAAAATATGCCTCCGTGAGCAGCCACTTTGTGATTGGTTATGGTCTTTTCTACACTAAGCCTCATATTTTTCAAATACCCATAACGGTATTTAGTTGTGTTTTGCTTGCGCTTCTAAAAGAATATTAATTGTATAAAGGACTATTTTCTTTATGAAACGTGTAGCCATCATTGGAGTTACTGGTGCAGTAGGACAGGAATTCGTTCTAGCCTTGAACAAGCATCCATGGTTTGAGGTAAAACAGATAGCTGCATCCGAACGATCTGCCAAGAAAAAGTTTGTAGAGGCGATCAGAGATCCAAACAGTGGCATTTTGAAATGGCATTTACGAGAGCCTATTCCAGAGTACGTGAAAAACATGACAGTGGATGCTGTAGATGATATAAATCCAGAAAATTTTGATTTAATTTTTAGTTCTGTAGAAAGCGAAGCTGCAAGAGACATTGAAACAAAATTTGCAAGACATGTTCCAGTTATCAGTACCTCTGCGGCATACAGATACGAAGCAGATGTACCAATTTTGATTCCTGGGATAAATGACGACCATATTGGGTTACTGGACGTTCAGAGAAAGAATAGAGGTTGGAAAGGATTTGTAGCACCATTACCAAATTGTACTACAACAGGCCTTGCAATAACTATGAAACCACTTTTAGACAAGTTTGGGGCTCAGAAGATAATCATGACATCCATGCAAGCAATGTCAGGCGCAGGCAGATCACCTGGTGTTTCAGCATTGGATATTACTGACAACATAATTCCATATATCCCAAAAGAAGAAGACAAGGTAAGACTAGAAACAGGAAAAATACTTGGCAAGTTCACAGATGGAAAGATTGATCCAGCAAAGATGAAAGTTAGTTGTACATGTACAAGAGTTCCAGTACTAGACGGTCACACTGAAACCGTTTTTGTTGAAACTGCCACTCATGTTGACCCGGAAAGTGTCAAGAAAGCCATGCAGGAGTTCTCAAACAATGTTAGCGTTACTGGATTACCCTCTGCTCCAAAAGAATATCTCATGGTTAACGAGGATCCTACAAGGCCACAACCAAGACTAGATAGAGAGATCAATGAAGGAATGACTACAGTAGTTGGAAGATTAAGAGAAGACACAGTATTTGACAATGGCATCAAGTATGTGCTTTTCTCACATAATGAGAAAATGGGTTCTGCAAAAGGTGCTGTATTGTTAGCAGAAATGCTATACAAAAAAGGCTATATTTAGTAAATTATAAAATCATAGAAATTTTATACTAACAACTTTAATAAGATCCATTTATTCACAATAATCGGTGTTTTGATGACAAAAGTTGATGATTTAGATATGATAATTTTATCAGAATTATCACAGGATGCAAACATATCAGTTCCACGAATTTCAAAGAAGATCAACGTAAATTCATCTGTAGTATACAGCCGAATTAAGAGACTAATTAAGAGAAAACTCATAGAACGTTTTACCATAGTAGTAAATGATAGAGAATTAGGCTATACAGTAAAAGCACTCACTGGAATAAACATGGACTCTAAGATGAGAGACAATGTGATTGAAGAATTAATGAAGATTCCAGAGGTAAGAGAGATTTCAGAGGTAACTGGAAGATTTGATATTATTGTAACCATGTATGCCAAAAACCTCGATGAGATGCATCGATTGATATCTGAAAGACTAGGAAGAATTCAAGGAGTTCAGCGTTCTGAGAGTTTCATTGAAATGAAAAGGACAACAAAGCCTATGCCTTACAAGCCAGCAAAATAGTCAGTGGTCTTTTCAACCTATAAATAAGTAATAAGATCCAAATGGGAGTAAGAGTGTGCTAACAACAAAAGCTAGTTCAAGAATTAAGGTATACTATGAAGTTACCAAGCCAAAGATATGGTATCTCCTTGTTTTTACTGCAATAGGAGCAGCCTTGACTGCATCGAATTTGTACCATATTCCAGTATCTCCCTTAACATGGGGTCTTGTCATAGGTAGTGTAATAGCTGGTTCTGCTTCTGCAAATACACTGACAAACTATAACGACAGAGACATTGATGCAATAATGGAGAGAACAAAGGATAGACCCATTCCAAGTAGGAGAATTTTTCCTGCTGAAAAGGCATTATACTTTGGATTAATTCTTGCTGCAATATCCCTAGTCAGCGCTTTTGCCATAAACACATGGGCAGGTATTTTTATGGCCTTTGGACTTGCTGATAATATTTTGATTTATAGTAAATTACTCAAAAGAAGGAGTAGAACAAATATTGTTTTAGGAGGCTTTTCCGGAGGAGCACCAGCAATGATTGGCTATGTTGCAGTTACAACTACAGGATTATGGGATTTAGGACTAGTAATGGCCGGACTGGTCTTTGTTTGGATTCCAATGCACATATGGAGTCTTACACTTCATGTCAAGGATGATTATAACAAAGTCAATGTTCCAATGTTGACAGCAGTTGAATCAGAAAAGACATCAGTTCGAGTTATTGCTGGAACCACTCTAATGATGGTTCTTTTTAGCGTTCTTCCCTTTTTCATGACAGGCACGTCTGGAAAACATTTGTTTCATGAAGTGTATCTGTACACAGCAATTGTTTCAGGTGCAATAATGATTGCACTAAGTATCTGGCTACTTGTAAAGCCATCTGAGAAAGCATCATGGACATTATTCAAGTTTTCAAGTCCATATCTTGCAATATTGTTTATTGCACTAATGATCGATTCTGCACTTTGAGTTTTATTTGAGATATTTTTTTAGCGACATATTTTCTGCGCCAGGGATCTTGGCAATCTCAAATCCTTCTGCCCTTTTTGAAAAGGATTTTGTTGCATCTACTCCCATCTTTGCAGTAAGAAGATTTTTTTGATCACTAGAAGGATCTAGGCTAGAACCTCTTACTTTTGGCACTATTACTAGGTCCTTGTCGGCTTGAAATCTAGTGGCCATGGCATATTCCACTGCAACAGGATTTGATGGATCGATATCATCGTCCACCACTACTACATTCTTAAGAGAACGATGGGCAGAAAAGGCAGCTTCAATTGCTTTTTTTGGATCCGAGTCTCGTTTTTTTGAGATCTGGACCACAGCATGCAACCATTTACAGCCACCCTCAGTGAGTACGACATTTTTGGTTTGCGGCAGGGCTTGTTTTAGTTCCTTGTTTATCTTTGCTTCAATAGGCATGCCCATTAGTAACTGATGTTCGCCAAAGCCAGCTAGTATGTCATGAAAGATGGGATTATTCCTAAAGTATATTCTATCAAGCTCAAAAACAGGCTGGGCTCTTTTGAAATCATATGTGCGAAGCATTTCTACCATCCATTCTTTGTGTGTCTTGTCCTTGAGAATCCTTCCCTCGATAATTATTTCTGATTCTGATGGAACAAGCATCTTAGAATAAGGAGACATGGAAAGGGTGAGTTTTTTTCCCAACAACTCATTTGCAATCTCAAGTTCATCTTTTCCCCAATCAGCTTGATATGCACCTGCAATAGAAACAGCTGGATGAACACCTACTGAAATAGCAACTTTGAGGTCTTCACCATGTTCTTTTGCATAAACAAAAGTCCTGTGAAGGTGTCTGCCCTCCACCATTCTAATTGAGAAGTGTTTTTCGTCGATTCTCAACAATCTATTAAATGATGAATTTTGTGTGCCCATTTCCTGATTTTTAGTATAGATGATTGAAGACGTAATGAATGGACCTGGTTCCTTATCAAAATGAGTAACCATCGGTAAAGTAAAAAGATCTCGTGACTGATTTTCCAGAAATTTTGCCTTTACAGTTGTTTTTGGTTTTGATGCATGTTTTATGGCAGAAATTACTTTTTCATGTATCTTGCCTTCACTGGCACCAACTGCATAAGCAAATCTTTTTCGTGTCCCGACTAGATTTGAAACCACCCGAAACTTGCTATCTTTGACATTTTCAAACAACAATGCTTTTGAGCCATCCATTTTGGCTGTTACTGCTGCAATCTCAAATTTTGTAGAAACTTTCTTTTTTACTATAGCCAACTCGCCCTTTTTGGCAATAAGATCTAGATAGCTTCGCATATCAGAAGTCATTGTTTTACAATCTCCATTAATTCGTTCATTAGTGTTTTCATACTATCAAGATCCAAGTCTTTTTCAATATTTAATGAGAAGATACAAATTCCGTTTATTGTTGAAGCCACACGCTCTGAGACCATCTTGAGGAAAAGTGTGTCTGATTTTGATGGTATAACAGCAGCTGTACTTACACGACCACCCGAACTAATAGAAACAACAAGTGTTCCTATTCTTTCCTTTCCTTCTGAAATAGAAATATAATTTCCATTATCATATGGAACAATCTGTACCAGAAAGTCTCGATGATTCACCTTGACGGTTTTTTTTGTATAACCGACTTGTGATATCAATAGTTTACTTCAGCTTACTAGGCCTATATTGCTACCGGCGTAACTGCTACCTTCTTTGTAGCCTTTACTGTCTTAGCTTTTGTCGTTTTAGCCTTTGCAGTTTTAGCCTTCTTTGTAGCCTTTACTGTTATTGGCTCTAGCTCTATTTCTTCTACTTCTGCAGCCTTTACAGCAACAGCTTCTAGTTGATCAGCTTCGACTCTTGCGCGTAGTTTTGCTTTGTACTTGAGGTTTCGTGGTTTAGTTCTTAGTCTGTATCCACAGCAAGGACACCAAAGACCCTCCCATTTTATGAAAATTTCACAAATTTGGCATCTTTTCTGTCCTGATGCGTAACGACCAGTTCCTACTGGCTTCTGCGCCTTGTATCTTGTGCATATTCCTTTACATGTCATATGTTGTTACCTGTATACCATATAGTTATAGTAAATATTTAAGCATGGATCTAAAATTTTTATAATTTTAAAGCATTTTTTATGAAATTATTATTTTAGATCCATGTTCTCAATTGAACAGTTTTCAAGAAAAAAATGAAAAACACTATAAATATCTATCGTTCTTTTACATCCAACTCAAAAGATTAACCTTAAATGAAACCTCTTGAGGTTTTTTGATCTATTTTGAGTTTTTTATCCAATTCTTGAAAGAGGTAGAACAAGATGTCTGTAGCCTTCTCTCTGCGTGATGTATCTGGCAGATATTTTATCACGTTTTCCTCGCCTATTGAAATTTTTTATTTTCAATGATGTTTTATGCTCATCTACAAATTCTAGTTCAAAGTGGGAACAGAATCGGAGATTTAAGGAGTTTACTATGTGTAAAGCAATTTTCATGTTACCATTTCCTACTTTGACAATTTTTCGTTGAGCGTTTATCCCTACCAAAACTCTGACAATGTGTGATACCAAGTCATCAGTTGATGTGTAAATCGAACTCTCAATCTCTTTTTCATAGTAAAAAATGGATAATCCTGTTCTGCTGCCAGGATCAATTCCTATTACCAGAGAATTATCGTTGATTCCAGATTGTAATTTTTCAACTATTTTTGCTCGTATGATAGTAGGATGATAATTGAATTCATCATCTAAAAGAACCAGATTAGTCGGTATTTTAGAAGATTCATGCATAGTGGTTAGAATCAATCTTCTGTCTGAACTGGTTATCTCTTCTGGTAATATAGAGTCGTAATTTAGTTCGAGTCGTCTTAAGATATTTATGAATTTAAAATATGATCTGCCTGATATCGTTGCCACTGCTATATTGTTTTGTGGTGGGTATGATATGATTGACAATACTTTTGAGAAAATTTAAAGATTGTTTGTGTGTTGTTTTTGATCAATAAATTTCATTTAGTTGTCAATAGCAATATTGCTCTTGCAAGATCTCCCTTTGCTTCAGTTAATGCCTGGGTTGCCTCATCAGGAGATACGTTAGCCTGTTGTGCTACAAGCATTATATCTTCTTGACTGAAGATAGGCACCTCAAGTTCCCTTTCTTCATAACTTTCAGCGATTATCTGAAAAATGGAATTATCTTTTGCCTTCATTTCTGTAACAGATGGCTTTGCAATTATGATCTCTTTTGTATCTGTCTTAATTATGACCTCTTGTACATTTTGGACATCTTTCATTTCAAGGCCCATTTTGTCCAACATTCTCCGCATTTCGCGGTTTCCGCCACGCATCATGATATATTCATACTCCGCTGTTTGTACTTTTTAAACTATCTCTGATCTTTATCGCTACTCCTTTTTTAAAGGACTTTATCATTCTTGTAGATAGTACCGCCTTACCAACCGCGATTACTTTACCATCGTGTAATACTGCCACATCTGAGCCTATCAGTATGTTTTTTCCACACCAAGCTACATGCTTACAAAAGACCGAGCTGCCTTCTTGAACAAACGCCTTAGATTCATCATCAATTTCAAGGCAGTTTTCTCGGAATTTCTTACTTTTCAAAAGGATCTGGGCAAAATAAGGGGTAATGGCAAGGCCACCATCAGTTCGTAGAGTACAAAGCAAGTTATCATTTTGATGTACATGTTTTATCCTACCAGTATTTTTTGAATAGGTAATAGCTACATCCTTTGGGAGATATTTTGACACCCCTTGACCAAAAAGCGCATCCAACGTATACTTGATTTTAAGAACCGAATCCACAGAATTATGGCGATTTATCCATGTTAATTATTTTTGCAATAGAAGTGACCTATATAGTAGGTCCTAACAACTATATAGAATAATTCACAATCCATGTAACATGGGAACAAATGAAGAAATGCGAAAGATACAGTTTACAGGCAAGTCTTCATACATTGTTTCACTACCAAAACAGTGGATTACTGACATGGGTCTTAAGCAAGGAGACCAAGTGGCAGTAGTAAGACAAGGAATTTCCAATTTACAAATCGTACCATTAAAACATCATAACAAATCTGTAGGTACTGAAGAGGCAACAATTGAAATCAAACCAGAAGATGAAGACTCCACAATTGTTAGGAAACTTATTTCACTCTATCTTCTTGGATTTACTATCATAAACGTAAAATCAAAAGTTGGAAGATTAAAGCCATCTCAGAGAAATTCCATCAAAGATGCAGTAAAGAGTATTTTGATGGGAACAGAGATTACTGCAGATTCCACTGAAGGTATAACTATTCAAGTACTCATCAACCTGTTTGAACTTTCAGTTGATGGAGCGCTAAAAAGAATGCTGATAATAGCAAAATCAATGCAAAATGATGCTTTACTTGCTCAAGAAGAAGCAAATTTTGATCTAGCAAAAGAGGTCATAAACAGTGACGACGAGGTTGACAGGTTTAGTTTTTACATAATGAGACAACTTAAGATAGCAATACAAAATGAGCACATGTTAAATGAAATGGGAATAGAAAGTCCTTACCATTGTTTGGGGTATAGATTAATAGTAAAAAATATCGAGCGTGTGGGAGATCATGCAACAGACATTGCAAGAGACTTGCTTGAATACAAGAAACCTATCAAGAAAAATGTACTTGAGCCAATACATGAGATGAATACATTTACCTTGTCGGTATTGGATGAAGCCTGTTTATCGCTATTCAAGAAGGATTCTAATGAGGCAGAACGAACAGTACAAAAAACAGCTGAAATTTCAAAATATGAAAAAAAGGTTCAGGACGGTCTGAAGACATTGAGGGATACTGAAGAGATCTACAGAGTTAGAAGAATGAGTGAAAACATACGAAGGATATCAGAATATGCAAGTGACATAGCAGAGATAGTTCTAGATGTGACAATAGAAAAAACTCTGCGAAAGCAATAAGATATCGAAGGATAGCAATAAGATGTTGAAAGATTCTGCAATCCTAATAACATACGATAAGGAAGACTCTCTGAAAGAAGCATTAGGCTTATGTGATGCTGCTGGATATGAAGTTCGCAAAATTATACAACACAGAATACTAAACAAGTCAAAATATGGTCTGGGAGAAGGCAAAGTAGACGAACTAAAGGAAATGTTAGCATCTATCAAACCTGATGTCATAATCTTTGATGAGATACTCAAACCAAGTCAGAATTATAATTTGGCTTCTACCCTCAAAATGAATATACTTGATAGAGAAGCTCTAATTCTTCAGATCTTTGAGCGAAGAGCAAAGAGTTCTGAATCCACACTGCAAGTCAAGATGGCTCAGCTAAGATATGAGATGTCAAGAGCTAAAGAAAAAGTTAGACTTGCAAAGATGGGAGAGCAACCAGGATTTATGGGGATAGGAAAATTTGAAGTTGACGTTTACTTTAACGATATTAAAAATAGAATGAATGGTGTAAAATCAAAGTTAGCAAAATCATCAACACAACGCGCGCTTCACAGACAAGCAAGAAAAAGATTCGGGTTTAAGACAATTTCTCTTGCAGGATATACATCAGCAGGAAAGACTACACTTTTCAATATATTAACTGGAGAAGAAAAAGAAGAAAGTCCAAAACTTTTTACTACACTTTCTACAACCACACGAAAGATCACTCTAAGAAATTCTGAGGTTTTGATTTCAGATACTGTAGGCTTCATAAGCAGACTACCGGCATACATGGTGCAGGCATTCAAATCAACTCTGGAGGAGCTTGTCTATACAGATGTTGTAATAGTTGTCATTGATGTTAGTGATTCAATATTGGAATTAAGAAAAAAATTCAAAAGTTGTATTTCTACCTTAGATGAGATTGGAGTAAGCAAAGACAAGATGATTTTTGTTCTAAATAAATCAGATTTGGTTTCAAAAGAAGAGGTGATTGAGAAAGCAAATCAACTAGACCTAACAAATAATAAAAAATGGTTAGCAGTATCATCTTCAACTGGATTTAATATTGCACAATTAAAGACTCTGATATACCAAGCATTAGATAATGCACCAGTAACAGAGGAAAAAAATGAAATACAAAGACCAGAAATTAGAATAAATTATGAAGATTGAAGTTTTACGCATAGGCACACGACTTGTTAGAGATGATAGGGTGACCACTCACGTAACTCTCGTATCAAGAGCATTTGGTGCATCAAAAATATACATGTATGATGCAAATCCAGAGATTAAAGAGACTGTTTCCAAAGTAAACAAAATGTGGGGCAGTGATTTCAAAGTAGAGATCATTGAGAATTGGAAGGACGTTATAAAATTAAAAAAGAAAGATTTGTTCAAGATAGTCCATTTAACAATGTATGGTGAAAATATTAATGATGTACAGGATCAAGTAAAAAAAGAAGAAAAAATTTTGATTGTGGTTGGAGCGGAAAAGGTTCCAAGAGAAGTATACGATATGGCAGATTACAATATTGCAATTGGAAATCAACCACATTCAGAGATCTCAGCACTTGCAATATTGCTTGATAGAATTTTACAAGGACAATACCTTCAGAAAAAATATTCTGATGGAGAACGGGAAATAATCCCAACAAAAAAGGGAAAAAATGTAATAGATAAAACTGCTAAATGAACTAATTATATAAAAATAGGTTAAAACCATTTGATTAAATATAGAGATTGGGGAAGATGAGTATAATGTCAGTTGAGCATGAGGATCCTTTTGTAAAAATTGCTGCCTTGATTGGCGGAGATGAGTACCTAAAAGTTGCCCGTTCTCTTCTTAACACAGAAGATGCTACAGATGAAGAAATAGCAAGTTCAACTGGACTTAGAATTAACATAGTTAGAAAGGTATTGTATGATCTTTTTGGTAAAGCTCTGATAACAGGCATTAGAGTGAAGGACGAAAAGAAAGGATGGTTTGTTTACAGATGGAGAGCAAGAAAGGATGAGGTCGATAATTTTATTGAGAATCAAAAAAAGAAGATTGTAGAAAGACTGCAACAAAGAGTAGATTATGAGAACTCGGCTGATTTTTACCATTGTGGAAATGAAGATTGTCAAAAATTGACCTTTGAAAAGGCCCTTGATTTATCTTTCAAGTGTCCTACTTGTGGAAAATTGGTAAATCTTTCAAAAAATGAAAAACTGAAAAAGGCTTTGCAGGGAAAAATAGATCAGCTACGCGATGATCTAAAACATTAGGATACATAGTGTAAAACTAGTTCATTTTGTATTTTCTTGATCTTTTTTAATTTGAAAGGGTTTGATATATTTCCAAAGCCAATACCTTCAACTAGAGAAATTGCAGTACTGCCTCCTAGAACATATGGCGTAATAGTAATTACAATTTCATCTACTAGTTTTTCTTTGAAAAAATACCAGTTAGTGGTTCCCCCACCTTCAACAAGAATTCTTTTGATGCCTCTTTTACCAAGTATTTGTAATAGTTTTTTTATGTTGATTTTTTTCTTCCCACATCTGATTACTTGAACTCCTTTTGTAACAAGCTTTTCCACATTTCTTGAAGCATTTTCTGATACAACAAGTATTGTGGGAGTTTTTTTTGCAGTTCTGATCACTTTTGATTTTGGAGATAAACTACCTGTAGGATCAAGGATGACACGAATTGGATTTTTTCCTTTTACATATCTGACAGTAAGTGAGGGGTTGTCTACATTGACAGTATTTTTTCCTACTAATATGGCATCAACACTTTTCCTAAGATTATGGACTCGTACCAAGTCTTTTTTTGATGAAAGATTGGATCTTCCAGTACGAGTAGCTATCTTTCCATCTATACTGATGGCAGCACTAAGTATTACACAGGGCCTAGATTTTTCCATGCACTAGTTTTCCTTCATACATTACTGCTTTTATTGTATTTTCTGAAGCTCGATGCACTATTGACGCATGAGGATTATGCATTGGTTCTAGATCAATTGAATGTTTTTCAATGAATATACAATCTGCCATGTTGCCATTTTGAATAACTCCAATTTTGCCACCCAAAAGTTTTGAGGCGTTTGTAGTAGCCATCTTGAGTATATCTTTTGGCAACAGTCTTTTCTTCTTAACACCCATTGAAACTTTCCAAAGATAATCCATCTCCCTGAACATGTCAGGCGAATTTATCATGACATTGTCAGTTCCAATAGCGACATTACAACCAGCATCAAGCATAATATCTACATCCGGAATACCTTCTGCAAGAGATCCATTTGCCCTTGGGCATACAACAATACTTGCCCTGTTTTTAATTGCCATCACAAGATCTTTTTTTGAAGCATAAGTCATATGAACCAAGAAATTTGGTTTTACAAGTAGAGCTCTCTGAGTCTCAGTTTTTCCAGATATCTTTTTGGATGTCTTGTTGCTTTCTTCAGTCTCAGCCGAGTGTATGGCACGGATTTTTCTAGTCTTTGCAAAGTATTGTAATGCAGAATCACTAAACTCATTTGAACCGCTAATGCCAAGTCCATCACAGTTCATTAGAAAGTTTTGAAGTGATGATTTATGAAATTGTGGAATTGGTGTGTTATTCTTGACGGATCTTGAGTCTTGATAATATTCGATTCTTCCTAAGATAACAGGCCTTATTGGGATACCCAATGTGGCATTTTTTAACAGATCAATTCCCTCACTGCCTCCTTCCCGAAAATCGATGAACGATGTTATTCCTTTTCTAATCATTGAGATACAAGAATTTTTTACAAAACTTGTCAGATGAGATTTATCGGAATTTTTGAGAATTTTTTGTTTAAATCCACTAACTGGATGTATCTTTTCCTCAACGTCTGAATCTATTCCTATGTCTTTAGCTATAGAATCTCCAATGTGTGTATGAGAATTGATTAGTCCAGGCATCATTAACAGGCCCTCACCATCAAGTGTCACCTCACCTTTTTGAGGCAGGAGTTTTGTCCCTATTTGTCCAATATGTTTTCCAGAAATTCTCACGTTAGTGTTTGGGATATAATCTAGTTCTGTACCATAGAGGAGACTGACATTTCTTATCAGCATGTTGTCTCAAGAATTCGTGTATCTTTTTTTCCAGAGTCTCTAAGCTCACGGATTTTATCTAATGATTGAGTAGCTAATTTTGCTGCATTTCTTCCTGTTTTTGCAGTTCCAATTCCGCAGTTAAAGGAGATATCATACTTTTGTTTTACAATTTCGAGAAACTTTGTTATTTCATCTTTGTTGGCACCAGAACTTATTATCATAAAGTTATCTCCCCCCATGAAAAATGCAAGTGAATTTCTTTTGAGGAAAAACTCTGACATTTCAGAATACAATTTAACAATAAGCGAAGATACTTCGTAAGGCGATTTTTTTGCAGAAACTGAGGTAGAACCGTCTACATCCATGTGTATAATCTGGACTAAATCTGCATCTTTGCTTAACGGTAATCCAAAGATATTATGATCCTTGCTTAGACTCGTGCTAGATCTTCGTGCCTTGTCAGCATTTGAGCTTGCCTCAAATGGGGTCTCCCCCTGTCCAATAGACATGGATAAACCCAGCTCAAAGGATTTTACTAGTTGCTTTTGGATTTCGACATGATCATCAACTGAGAGACCGTTAGTTATTACAAAGATTTCATCAAATCTATTAGGAAATGCAAGGCAGTTTTTTTGTGAAAACAAGTTTTGTATTTCTTTGTACAATGATGCTTGAAGCATCTGAAGCCTATGTTCTCTATCACTGCCCAAGGTCAGAGTCCATGGTCCATATCCAGTTATCTTGATTATGGTTAGTTGAATCATTTTCTAATTTTTTCCAGTTCTTCAGATAATCTCTTTGCAGCCTCAATGGCCCTCTCAGCTACTGGTCGTATTCGTTGATGTGCTTGTCTATCACTCATTCCAGGCCCTGTTATTCCCAGCGTCACTGGTTTTTGGTACTTTATCGAGAGATCTGCTAATGCTTTTGCAGTTACATGTGAAATGAGTTCATCATGTTTTGTCTGACCTTTGATTACTGCTCCAAGAGTCACTACAGCATCAACATCTTTTTTTTGCAACAAAGTATCAATCAAGAGAGGCATATCAAATACGCCCGGTACTTTGCTGGTGTATTTTACATTCATTTTTAGTGCTTTTGCTCGTTCTATAGCAAGATCAAGCATTTTAGAGGTAATTTCACTATTAAACTCGGCAACAACAATTGCAATATTCAAGATCAATGCTCCTTGGCAAATTTGACAAGCTCAGTACCATCAAAATATGGTATAGCGTTGTCTTTTGCATATTTTTTTGCCTTTTCCGTAGACAATGCAGTATATGTTTGAGAGTCTAACATTTCACAGATTGCTGTAACTGGTGAGAGTCCTGCAAGTTTCATTAGATAAATAGACATTTCAGTATGTCCTAGTCTATTTGATAATAGTCCTTCTGAAGCAATAAGTAATGGAATATGTCCTGGTGTCTTAAAATTAGAATTGAAGATCTCTTTTTTGTCAATATTTTCATTTTTGTATAATTCTGCCATCTGAGAAATTGTGAAGGCTCTTTCTTTATCTGTTATTCCAGTGAATGTGTTTTTATGGTTAATTGAAATTGAAAACGATGGTCGATCTCCGTAAGGCGCTGTACCAATTATCATCTTCTTCAAGCCTGCATCAAAGTTTTGAGAATTGAAAAGAATTTCGTGCATAAAGTTTAATCCCAAATTTGATGCAAGCTCATGGTTAATTGACATGCAAATCAATCCTCCTGCATCCATACGCATGCGTGCGATATGTTCAGGAGTTACAAATTCTGCTGCAATTACCATGTCTACCTCATTCTCACGTTTATTCCCATCATGAAGTAAAATGAAATCTCCCTTCCTAAGTGATGAGAGTGCTTCGTCTAAGGACATATAATGATCAGCTTTCCATTATTGTTATAAATCTTACTAGAAAATTGGTAATTACCAAAATAGTGGTAATAGATTAATCTTCAGACAAAATGTATTTTCCGAGTATGTCGGTTTCAATATTAACTTTATCGCCAATTTTTTTGTAACCGAGATTAGTTACTTGCATAGTATGTGGTATTATTGAAACAGAAAATTGATCTTTTAATTTATCAACAATTGTTAAACTAATACCATCAACTGTTATCGAACCTTTCTTGATGATATATTTTGATAGCTCTTTTGGAATTTTTATCCAAATTTGTACTTGATTGATCTGTTTTTCAATCTTAGAAATAATACCCACACCATCAACATGTCCTAGTACAAAATGTCCTTCAAGTCGTTCACCAACTTTGAGGCTTCTTTCGATATTTACTCTATCTCCACGTTCTAAAGATCCCAGGTTAGTTTTCTTTATTGTCTCACCAATCATCTCAAATTCTGTGATTCCTTTTGAGATATTTACTGCAGTAAGACATACTCCATTTATTGCAACACTGTCTCCTACTTTGAGGCCCTTTGCAATTTTATCAAGTTTGATTTTCATTTTTGCAGCACTGCGATTGTCTGTTTTCTTGTCAAACATTACAATGCTACCCAAGCCTTCAATTATTCCAGTAAACATGATGAGTTTCTATTTACATCAAGATGATTTATGTTTATCAGATAACAAGTAGATCTGGAATTTAGTCTATCATCATACTTAGTCTAGTATTATTATTTTGCAGAATTCAATAGGGCAATAGCTCTCTTATAATGCACTTCATCAATCATTTTCCCATCAACTGTGGTAGCGCCTTTCTTGTTCTTCTTGGCCATATCATATGCACTCATAACTTTTTTTGCCCATTCCAGCTCTGCATGAGTAGGATAGAATACTTTGTGAACAACATCAACTTGATTGGGATGAATGATGCTTTTGCCTGCATATCCAAGATTTTTGGCAACAAGAGAGTCTTGTTCTAATCCTATTACATCATCAAGATCTTGCCAGATTGCATCAATTGCATATTTTCCTGCTGCTCTTGCATCTACTGGAATTTTAGTTCGTGAGTATACAGCTCCTTCTGGTTTTTTTGTATACTCGACACCCAAATCATTTAGTAGATCAAATACGCCAAAAACCAAGGCTGATATTCTTTTACTACATGATGCAATTGAATATGCATTTACAACACCCTCTGCAGATTCTATTGATGCCATAAGTTCTATTGGCTTTAGTTTACGTTTTTTTTCTAACCCTAACATAGTTTTTTCAATTTTTTTTATTTCACTTGCAGTATTTACTTTGGGAATCACTATACCATCAACACCTTTCTGAATAATTTCCAGTAGATCATCAGGTATCATTCCAGATGCAGGAGAATTTGTTCTCACATAAATTTCTGAATTATATTCTGATCTATTTTTTAATGCATTTTTTATTAGATTTCTTGCAGATTTTTTTTCTCCTAGAGGAACAGAATCTTCCAGATCAAAACACACAATGTCTGCCTGAAGAGATTTTGCTTTTTCTAGAAAACGACTATTATTTCCAGGAACAAACAAAAGACTACGTAAGAGTCTTGCCATAAATAGAGAGAGTTTATGGTTTGAGTAAGATTTTGCCGACTAGTCCTTTACCAGTGAGCATCTTAGTATGTGCCTCTGCAGCATTTTCGAAACTATACACAGAATCTATGATAGCTTTAATTTTCTTTTTACCCATCCAGTACAATCCTTGTTCTAGCTCTGCCTTTGTTCCTTGTGTGGAACCCAAGATGTTAGTTCCTTTGAAGAAGATGTGTCTCAGGTCGGTCTTTGCATCATATCCTGTTGTTGCACCACATGTTACCAGCGTTCCTCCGTATTTTAGCAAGGTAAGTTGATCATTCCAGTGTGTTTGGCCAATGTGATCAAATGATATATCAATTCCACCTAGTGGTTTTGCAAGTTGTCTTACTTCTTTAGCCCAATCTGGTTTTCTGTGATCAACTGCGTGATCTGCTCCAAGTTCTTTTAGTTTGTCTAGTTTATCTGGACTTCCTGTAGAAATAACATTACAGTTGTATAATTTTGCAATCTGAATTCCAAAGCTTCCTACACCAGAACCTCCACCCATGATAAGGACTGTTTGTCCAGGATGAATTCTTGCTCTTCCTACAAGCATGTGCCATGATGTAAGTAATGTCATAGAAGCTGCTGCAGCTTCATCAAAGCTAACACCTTCTGGAATTTTTGCAACGTTAACTTCGGGCAAGTGTGTGATTTCAGAGAATGCACCCCATGTAGGTCCTGTTTGGAATCCCCAGATGGTTCTCTTTTGGCAATCATATTCACGTCCATCAGTACATGCATCACATACTCTGCATGACATGTTTGAATGTGAAACAACTCTATCACCAACTTTGAAATTTGTAACGTCTTCTCCTATTGCAATAACTTCACCTGCGGCATCAGAACCTGAGACATGTGGTAATGGTACGGCAACTGGCTGTCCTCTCATTCCCCAGATATCGTTATAGTTTAGGGCTGCTGCCTTGACGCGGAAAACAACTTCATTTGGTTTTGGTTTTGGATCAGGTATTTCTTTTACACTTAGGATTGATTTGTAATCGTCATTTGGGGCATATTTGTCATAAACAACTGCTTTCATATTTGTAATCGATCAGTTTACCCCTAATATATTTTCCCTAGAGATCTACTTGCGGTTAATCTTGAAATCTCTTTTTGGTTGTTGTGTAGATAACAAAATTTGCTTTAGCTGATCATCAGAAATTTGTGAATTTAACCTTCCTTGAGATGCTAATCCCAAAAGATAGTTTTCAACCATTGCTGCAAGGTCAGGTTTAACCAATCTAACATTGTTTAGTCTCAGTCTTGCTTCAGCTGTGAGAAGAGTCTTTAGTGCATTTTCCTTTAAAGCGGAAACTTCTGCATCGCTTGGATTCCTATCATCATTTGAATTATGAGAGCTCATGATACTATTAGGAATATTTCTTTAGATTTGGATTCTTTGTGATTAATTCATTCAAGATCTCAGTTGATAGTCTATCAAGTTTCTTCATACCTTCATGAGATATTGTTCTACCTTTTCCTTCAACCTTATCCAAATAACCTAATTTTTCTAAACTATGTACTGCTGTTCTAATTATTGCGCCACCTGCATCTCTATGATGTGCTCCTCCATAACCAACAGGTTTTGTTCCACCATACATTGATCTCAAATCATTTATGCCAATAGGTCCGTGCAAGTAAATTTTTCTTAGAAGAGATGCACATCTTGTGTAATACCAATCACTTTGTTGCGGAGGTTTTACTGCATGAGCACCAGTTTTAACAAATGGAATCCAGCTTGGTTGTACGATATCTTCATTCTTTAGAGTCTCAGATAATTTACCGATCAGTAAATCTGCTGGTACATCGTATGCCTTTGCCATAAAAACCAAAATTCAAAGTTCGTCTTATAAATCATTGACCTATAGAATTTGTTTTTTAATTATCTTTCTATATGTGTGATTACAAAAACTACAGGTAATGCGTATTGATTTTACATTGCTTCTTCCCATTCTTATTCGTGCTGTAAATCCTGGTACCATGAATTTTTTACATTTTTTGCAGTAATTTGCCCGCAATTCATATGGCATTCTAATACGGTATTTCGTACAAAGCCTCTTAGCAAGTATTGCTTGTCTTTCTGCCAATTCCGGATTAGATCTTGCGTTTGACATGGCATTTTTAATTAGAATTTGCATTCGTTCTATTAAGAGATCCTTAATTGCAGGTTTCATGTTGTTTAATAATTCCTACCCTTAAAATACAATCTTGCTCTCGCTTGTAATAGCAGAATCTGCATTAGAATTAGTACCTTTAGGGATACAGAGACACAATTCTATTACAGCATCTGCCAGAAGATTTAACAAAAAACCGTCTGAAATTTTGCTTGACGTATCATGGCATTTTGCTGCAATGAAAGGAATCAAGAATGAGATAAAAAGAGGAAGGCCGGATCTGGTTCATTTTTCACTCCTTGAAGCTTGTAGCATACCACTCTATTTTGAAGATAAGCTGAGTGTATTTGTTCACACCATTGATGACAAGGTTATTTCTGTAGGCCAAAATGTAAGATTGCCAAAATCATATCATAGATTCATAGGACTTGTTGAGAAACTGTATGCTACTAAAGAAATCAAAGAAAACAACAATACACTTCTTACATTAAGGGAGATGAGTTTTGGGGATCTAATTAGAAAAATCAATCCAGAACAAACAATTGCACTTTCAAGTAAAGGTATCAAGAGCACTTATCAAAAATTAGCTGAGGAGATAAACAACAACACATGTCTTGTAATAGGAGGATTTTCAAAAGGTCAATTTTCCGATAAGAATAAAGAATATTTTGACAAGACAATATCTGTAGACAAAAATCCACTTGAAGCTCACATCATAATTTCACGTGTACTCTATGAGTGCGAAAAAAGAATTATTATGTAGGTCCAAGATTGGCACAGTGAGCGGTCGTAGTATAGTTTGGTTAGTACACTGGCCTTCCAAGCCCGTTACCCGGGTTCAAATCCCGGCGACCGCATCCTAATATTTTCATCAATGAATTATTCCTGATGAGATCAAATATTGAATAGAACCTACAAACGTATTGTCATTAATTTCACCTGTAAACCACAAGTGGGCATTTTTTTGCATCCAATGAGGTACGGTAGAAACAGTATTTCTTTGATCATTTGAACTGACTATGTTGTGTTTTACCATATAATCAACCGCAGCATGAAAATTCTCATCATATGTATTTCCACTTGACCACAAACCTGCGACTCGCTTTATCCAGATAGGTATAGATTCATGTGTCATATTCTGCGTTTTTTCAGTGTTAAAAAGATAGAACCATGCAATTCCAGGCTTTGTATTATCTTTCAAATATCCACTTAGAAATACATCATTTTTTACTTGAAAGAATGAATTTTCAGAGATGTTATTTGTTCTAAAAGTAATTTTTGAACCATTTCCAAATGTAGGATAGTCTTTAAAGCTAAAGGCTTTGATGGTAAATGTTCCATTGCTTATTTGGTTAGGAGAAATTTCTTTTGTGATCATTTTTCCTCCAGCTTTATCAACAAGATCAGATGCAAATTGTGTTTGCAGATAGTTTATTATTTTATGATCAGGGTCAGCAAAAGAATAATCTATATTTCCCCCAGGCTGCAAGTTACAGGTCTCTTGCTGCCATATTGATGAGTCCTTTATTGCGTCAATCATAAGTTGACCATGAAGTAATTCATGATACAATATAACTAAATTTTCAACATTGTGCAATCGCGGGTCTATTTGAGTATCATTTGATATTACCTTTGGATTAATTCGAAGTTCATTATTACAATCTAGAGAAATTTTTCCGTCCTGGATGGTTTCAGAACAGTGCCATGTGTAGGAACCTCCAGTAACTAGATCTTGATGAGTTGTATTTTCATCAAACTTTGCCAATTTAGTTTTGACAATTATTATAACTTGATTATTGGTATCGTGTAAATTACAAGAAAAAGTATTCACCATAGGTTTTTGAAATGTTCCAATCACATCAGATACATCTTTTTTTGGTGCATTTACTGTCTCAAATTGAGCAAGCAACTGATCAAAGGTGACTTTTTCTTCGTTTGTTGAAGGCTCGTACAATGCATACGCAGGAATAATATTCACAATTAATACTACACTAAAAAGTAAAACATACTTCAATAAGAGAGAAAGTCGTAATTCTGTAATTAAGAGTTGGGAATAGATTGTATCTGATTCTTTAATTCATCCCATGCAGGTTTAGGATTTTGGTTTATATCAAATAGACCGGCACCACATAGATATGCTGCAGTGTTATTCAAGACCACATTATTGCCAAACATAGAATTACTCTCTTGGTTTAATGAGTTATAACATGTATCAACAGGTCTGTCATATTGTCTATACCAAGTTAGAAACTCAAAATCAGACTGATTCTTTTTGTAAAAGTCATACACTATTTTTACAAACTTTTGTTGGTCTTCCTTTGTTCCATTGATAGAGTGGTCAGTACTCCAACCAACTTCCACTAGTGCTATTTTCTTGCCCTTTGCAAAGTCAATCATCTTTTGCAAATTAGCGCTTTCTTTATCCATACTGGTACTTTGATAATATAACAAATCTACAGGTGCATATGAATATGCAACAAAATCACCTTGGTCTAGTTTTCCTACAATATCTCCTTGACCGTGATTTATTATGCTATTTAGTGAAAACCAATTTCCAAATTTGACATTTGGGTGTTTTACTTTTAATTTATCATACACACCATTGAAGAAATCCACATATTGCTGAATTTCACTTGGGTGATCTCTAAAGTAGTTGTCTACACTACCCCCAATTATCACATAATCTACTATGTAATACCTTGAAAGTATAGCATCAAGGGTAGTCACTGTCTGATCTTGAAGTTTTTGATCAAGTCGTGGTTTTCCCATCCAATCAGGGAATGGACCTAGAATTTGGTTATTGACTACTGAAAAGTAAAGTGTGACATTGAGGCCCTGTTCACGATTTAACCCCATTAGAATATCAGAGTAGCCCCAATTGTAAGTTCCTTGTTTTGGTTCCATGAGAGGCCAAGATAGATAGACGTTGCTTCTCCCTATTCCTGTTGATGCTGCTTGAGCATATACATTTTTGATCTCTTGAAGAGTTGATTTCTGAGTAGGAGGCATAATAACAAGACCAAGTTTTGGATTATGTGAAGAAGTTACGGGTGGAGTTGTGTAGGTTCCAGTTTGTAATTGTGGCAGCACAAAGAAAATCATTGCAATTGTTATTGCAGTTCCTGCACCAATGACAGCACCAATGAGTTTCTTATTCAACAATATTTTCAATAAATGATCCTAGTAAAAAGTTGTGATCAAAAGTTGATCCAATTCTTTACGGATGACCACGTATACTTTATTATACTAGTATATCTTTTCTTTAATTAAAATAGAAGTTGAAGTGACGTGATGGTCAGGGATCAGCTGGTGTACACGCGTTGCACACAATCCCATCACGCCACTAGTGTTCATCCCTTTTTAGAGATTAATGTAATGGTGTTAATTTTCTTATACTATCATCCAGATGTACAACCACTATATCCGCATTCTATGCACACACTACATCCCTCTGCAAATACCAAGTTGTTTTTACATGTAGGACATAGTCTTTCTTCCATTTGTTCTGGAGTAAGTGCTGGTGCGGGAGTAGATTGCATATTATCTGGAATTTTTATTTGAAGTGCTCTTTCTATCTCACTTTTTAGATATGCATTTGTGACATTCTTTGAGATATAGTCTGTGACAAAACCACTTGGGGTTACTTGGAAGTTCTTTTGAACATTGTTTCCAGTCATGTGCAATACTTGTTCATGTCTTGAACCATCTCGGAATACAGTAATTCCTTTCAGACCAAGATCATGTGCTAGTAGATATGCAGCTTTTACATCATCAGACGAGACGTCATTTGGCATATTGATTGTCTTTGCAATAGCGTTACCTATCCAGCGTTGCCATACTCCTTGAGCCATCAGGTGATCTGCCCAGTGAATATCCATTGCTGTGACAAATATCTTCTGCATCCATTCTGGAATTTCAGCGATTCCTTTTACTGAACCATAGTTATTTGCAATCTTTTCAAGAATTTGATCGTTGTATAGTCCTTGTTCTTTTAGTACTGCTTCAAAGATTTTGTTAGTATAGAAGAACCTACCTACTGTCACTCTCTTTTCAAAGACTAGAGCAAACATTGGCTCCATTCCGTTTGAACAGTCAGATATCATTGACAGTGTACCAGTTGGAGCAACAGTTGTTGTCAGAACATTTCTAATACCATGTTTCTGAATCTTGGCAATCAGGGCATCCCAATCATAAGTGCGAGCACTTTTTGGTTTTTCATAGTACCCAGCAACAGGAATTTTGCCTTCTGGATATTCGGTTTTTGAGCAGAGTGGAAATGACCCTCGTGTCTTTGCAAGTGCAACACTTTCTTCCATAGAATAGTATGTCAGTGCTTCAGCAAGTTTCTCTTGGAACTCATATCCTTCTTGTGAGTTATACGGAATTCGTAATTTGAACAAGAGATCTGCAACTCCCATCACTCCAAGTCCGATTCTTCGAGAGTCTTTTGATGCCTTGTCAATTTCTGGAATTGGATATGTATTAACATCTATGATGTTATCAAGGAATCTTGTTGTCTTTCGTATGGTTTCTTCATATCGTTGCCAATCAAACTCGTATTGACCATCTGCTTTTCTCTTAACATAATTAGCTAGATTAATCGAGCCAAGATTGCATGATTCGTATGGATAGAGACTTTGTTCTCCACATGGGTTTGTTGCTCGTATTGGTTGACCTCTTGCTTTTGCAAAAACATTGTATTTGTTTATGATATCAAAGAAGATCAATCCTGGTTCAGCACTCTTCCATGCAGAAAGTGCAATCAAGTCAATCAGATGATGTGCATTTATTTCTCTTACAGGTGCTTTATCTTTTGGAGTTCTAAGAGTAAATTTTCCATCTGACGAATTAACAAGTGCTTCCCAAAAGTCTTCCCAAACTCCTACACTTACATTAAAGTTCTCGAGAACACCTGGTTTTGTTTTTGCAGTGATGAATTTTTCAATATCGGGATGCCATGCTTCTATGATTCCCATATTTGCACCCCTTCGTTTACCACCTTGTTTGACTACTTCAGTAACAGTGTTAATGATGTTCATAAAAGAGACAGGACCTGAGGCTACTCCAGATGTAGATGCCACCATATCTCCTTCTTGTCTCAAATCGGAATAGTTGATACCAACTCCGCCTCCTGATTTGAATATCAATGCAGCATCTGATGATGATTTCATTATCTTTTCCATGTCGTCTTCCATTGCAAGCACAAAACATGCAGAAAGTTGGCCTAATCGTGCACCAGCATTCATCATAGTTGGAGAATTAGGTAGAAAGTCCTGTGCAACCATAAGATCAGCAGCTTCTTTGATTCGTTCAGTATATTGTTCAAACTTGTTTGCAGCTAACATGGTCAACAATTCTCTAAAGCTGACTTTCATCTGTCCATGTTTTGCCAAGTCTATGTAGTGATTTATCAAAGATCTAAAGTGATATTTGTTAAGATAGTATTTTCCTATCTTGAATTTGTAGTTAAAGTCATCAAGTTTGTCCAGATATCTTGCTGCTTCCTCTGTGCTTTGGGTATTTCCCCCTTCAAGTTGAAATACAGATGGATCTCTAATGATATCTGCAATTCCTACCAAAATAGCAACTCTTTCAAACATTTCGCCTGGGCTTTCAGTTATCTGACCTTTGTTATTTCTGAGCAGGTATCTAGATGCAAGAACCCTCAAACAATTAAGATCAAATTTCTTTGCAACGCTATCAAGCGATTTAGATTCAAGAACTTTCATCTTTTCTTCTCTAACTCTTCGTCGTTCGTGTCTGTATAGGATGTATGCCTTTGCAATCTCACCGAGTCCTTCTTCAATCAGAGTAGACTCGACCATGTCTTGAACATCTTCTACACTTGGTGCTTCTGAACCAGAAAATCCCCGATTCACAAGTTTTGTAAGAACATGACTGGCTAGCTTGTCTGCCAATCCATGATCTGATCTTCCGCAAGCAACAAGTGCTTTGTAGATTGCGTTTGAAATTTTATCTCTTTGGAAATCCGATACTCGACCATCGCGCTTCTTTACTTGAATGATCGAATTTTCTATTTGTGAAAAATCTGTCAAATTACTCCCCTCAACCCTATCAAATGGCAGTTAATTAAACACTGCGGCAAAAAATAATTTTCTAAAGCTAAACTTTGGATCAATTTTGTTGACACCGTTACAATTTCCATAGTATTAGATCACCTTATGGCAAAATAAATTTTGATATAAAATTTTGATATAAAATCCGGAATTAATTCAAAAATTTTGTTCACTAAACTATTAGCCTTTCCTATGGTGAAAGTTATGCTAGTATGTAAGGAGACTTACAAACAGAACACTTTTCAGCGATCTTTTCCTCTTTGAGACCACAGTTGCTACATATAGGTACTTTTTTGATAGGCCTGAAAGATCCCAATAGATCTCCTGCCTTTTCTATTGCTTTCTTTATTCCTGAAGAATCCATTGCATCGGGGATCTTTAATTGAACTAAGAGACCGCCGTTAAGTATTTTTGAAAAATAATTCGATTCCACAATCTTTTCATTCTTAGGAGTCATCTCTGTCATCTCAGAGGCGTCAAGAACAACTCCTTCGGAGTATGATTCTCCCATTACATGATGATTAATTGACATTTTACCATATTTTTCACCATCAAGAGACGAGAAACGACTTGCAGCGTCACTCTCAGTCATGGTTACAATGACATTATCACCCATCTCTTTTCCTTTCTTTGTGGCTACTTCCATAGCAGTGTTTATCACTTTGGCTAGGATTTCGTGTCCAGCCTTGTTATTTTCATATCCTAGAATACCATAAACTGCCTCCTTGAGGCCAATCAAATTAACAACAAGTGTAACTGATCCCTTTTGCATGTACTGAGTATTGTTTGCAAGTATCGGGTTAAGACCACGTCTTGTTAGATCAGATATCTCTTTCTTTCTTAGAGACATGGCTGCCAGTGCAGGTTTCATTAACAGTGCAAGTCTTGCTCTGAAATAAGTTTCATCTTTGTTAGATTCAAAGGCAAGTCTTGGCATATTGATCGATAAAGACTCTAAATTGATAGAAGTTGTTCCAACATTCTTTGTATCTCCTCGTGCTAATCCTTTGTTAGATACCAATCCTTTAGCAAACATAATGTGTCCTCCTAATGCAATCACATCTGCTAAAGTTTCTGAATAGTCACTTATCTTGGCCTTTTCATAATCAATAACCAATCCTATGGAAGGAAGTGGTGTAGACTTTACATATTTCTTGTAGGCTTGGAGAACAGTTCCAACTATTTTTGGTTCTGTTCCAATGGAAATTCTAAATGAAGCAAGTGTTCCGTTCTTTCCATATTTTGGTCCTGTAGATATTTTTGCAAAGCAACTTGCAAGTTTTTCTTCAATTTCAGGCAAATTCTTGGAATATTTTTGTAATACTGCAATCAACCCGTCCATCACTACTTCTTGTGATGCTTCTTTTATGAGAAGACATGTGAGTAGCGATAAGGAAGTGAATAGATCATCTAACGAACTTGGTGATGAAGTCCTTGTCACACCCAAGAATTTTCCTCTCAAGTCAACCCCTTCTTCGATAAGTTCCTTGATGTTTACAAATATTGTATCTGGAAGAAGCGACCATAATCCAGCATTAGTAATATGAAGATCTCCTGAGAGGTGGGAATCAGCCACATCCTTAGGCAGAGTATTTAAAACAAGATATTCTCCAAATACATTTTGACCTGTTTTAAATAGCAAACCTTCAACTCCGTTATGAATACCATCTACGTTGGTTAACATCTCATGGATATCATAGCCAGGCAAGCCAAATCTTGCCAGTTTGTGCCTATAATCTTCATGGCCCTGTTCTAAGAGCACAGAGTTGACCATTTCGCGTATAAGCGAGGATGTAAGATAAGATGTTTGGAATTTGTATATCCTGTTTTCTACTTCCTCAGTAATTTTTTGAGCAAGCTCAAGTGGAAGACTACCTTCTCGAACCAGCGATTGAATGATCTTATGAGAATTGAATTCTTCTATTGATTCATGCGAAGTCCTAACGTACATCTTACCACTTTCAATGATAGATCGTTCTTCAATCTGTCTTGCAAGACTTAGGACCAGTTTTCCCAAGTTAGTAATAGTATATCTCCTTTCAGACTTGTTCAGTGCTACAAGAGACTGCCTTAGTAATTTTCTCAAGTGATATGCAAACTTGCCACTTTCCTTTTTTGACTTAAAGCCAGCAAGAGATTTTAATTCGGAATAAGTAAGTGGTCCCTTTGAGTTTAGTATACGTAAGATATCAATTCTGTTTGGACTTGCCATAACAGAGAAGATCATTCTTACACGTTTTGATGCTGATTGTAATATTCCACCACGTTTTGGATCGCCAAAGTCCTCGCTAAGTTCCATGGGATTGTCTAGAGAACATCGGTAATTAAGATTTTTGACTAATTTGATCGTACGGAAGCTTTTTAGATCAGTTTTTCTGTACATCCACACTAAATTCTGATGGAGAAAGTGTGTGTCCACAGGATGGACATTTACTGTTATATGGACGCATTACGTCTTTTATTGATTTTAACATACGCATATTTGCAATTTTCGCTCCGCATCTTCCGCAAACAACATCAACTGACATTACAAACTATGTCATTGCAAATATTATAAAAGAGATTTTTTGAATTTTTTTAATCAGTTTCGTAAATTTGTTTACTGCTTTTCGATTATGATACCACGTTGATCATAACCTGTAATTCTTGCTCTTGTTCCAAGAGGAAGATCTGCAGGAGATTTTATGCCTGCCATAAAACCAGAGATTCTCAATTCAGAATCATCTAGTTTCATAACTACCCATGCATATGGAACGTATTCTTCGTATCCGTCTGGAGGCACGGTTATTATTGTATAAGTTACAATGTAGCCCTTGCCATCAATTATTGCATTCTCAAATCCCTTGTTTCCGCAATTTTGACAGAAATATGTAGTAACAAGATGATGATGACCACATTTTGTACATTTTCTAGTCAGAACCTTACCTAATTTGGCATTGTTAGCGAATTCTTCTTTTGTTAGCAATTTTATACACTTTTGAATATATGTACGGCACAGCTGGCGCCTGTTGCACCAAAGTTATGTGTTAATCCAATTTTGGCATCTTTGACTGTTCTTTCTCCTGCCTTTCCAGTTAATTGATCAAAAACTTCTGCAACTTGACCTATTCCAGTTGCACCTATTGGATGACCCTTTGACTTGAGTCCTCCTGATGGGTTGATAGAAATATCACCATTAAGTTTGGTTCTCCCTTCTCGAACAGCTTCAACAGCTTTTCCTTTTTCGAAAAATCCCAAGTCCTCAGTGTCAACTAGCTCTGCAATTGTAAAACAGTCATGAACTTCTGCAAAATCAACATCCTTTGGAGATATACCTGCCATCTTATATGCAGCTTGTGCAGCAATTCTTGTGCTTGGTATAGTAGTTATATGGTCTCTTCCTTGCAGTGCTGCAGGTGATCCACCCCTTCCTGATCCAATTACTTCAACATAATTTTTGGTATGTGCCTTTGCAAATTTTTCACTACATAATATAACAGCACTTGCTCCATCTGAAAATGGACAACAGTCATACAACTTTAGAGGACTTGCAACTACTGCTGACTTCATCACATCATCTACTGTAATCTTTTTTCTTAGATGTGCTTTTGGATTAAGAAATCCATTATCATGATTCTTTACTGCAACCATTGCAAGATCTTCTTCTGTTGCTTTGAATTCAGCAAGATATGCTCTTGCCATAGATGCAAATAATCCAGGAAATGAAGCTCCTGCTCCTCCCTCATAAAAGAAATCAGAACAATATGAGAAATATGTTGTAGTCCATTCAGTACCGGTATGAGTGACTTTTTCTACACCGGTTGCCAAGACAACATCATAAAATCCTGCGGCAACATTTGCATATGCTTCTCTGAATGAAACCGAACCGCTTCCACATGCAGATTCAATTGAGAGTGAAGGAACTTCTGGAATACCGAGATTACTCATTATGACAGGACCCAAGTGAACTTGTTTGTCTGCGATGCCAAACACGTTGGAAATGTATCCTGCTTGGATCTCCTTTGGTCCTATTCCTGCACTTTCTATGGCATCAACTGATGCCTGGAGTGCGATATCAGTAATACCATCTTCTAATTTACCATATTTTGTACTGCCAGCTCCAATAAGACAGACTTTTTCCACAAATCTCGCTGACTAGATTCCATATAAAAATTCTTCAGTAGTTTCTTTAGTTCGATAAGTAGCATGATATATCATTGAAAGACCAGATTACTCTAGCTGTTGCCAAAAAACGACTGGATTCAAGAAATTCTGTCAAAATAACAAAGAAAAAGATTGGTAAGATTCAGAGTGAGATAAGACAATACTATGACAAGAATGGATATCTTTCATGGTCAGAGAAGAAGAGAAAATATGTAATTCTAGGGACAAATACACCTGTTAATGGTCTTGTTGAATGTCCTGATTGTCGCATAGGAAAACTTCTCATAATAAGATCTCGTCAAACAAAAAAGCGATTCATAGGATGTTCAAATTATTACAATGGTTGCAGGGCATCATCCCCACTAGTGCAAAGGGGCATGATTTGTGCGACAAAGATTTCTTGCAAGATTTGTTTTTGGCCAATTATTTTACAAAGATATTCCAGAAAACAAAAGTGGGCACGACAATGCTCTAACATACGATGTGCAAGCAGGACTAGATCTTAAGATTAGTGTAAATGTCAGTACGTCTATTTTGTAAAAGTGGAAGTTTTTGTCTTACTTGCTTGACTTCATCAAGAGAAATGTCAATAATTCCAATTCCTTCTTTTTTCTTCATATCAAGAAGTATTTTCCCATAAGGATCAACTACTAGACTTCTTCCGCAGTAAATGTTCCCCACTTGATCTGGAGATACTACATAACAGCCATTCTCTATAGCTCTAGTTTTGTTTATGGTGATCCAGTGTTCTTCTTTCATTTTTCCTTGCACCCATGCAGATGGTACTACAAGAATTTCAGAACCTGATGAGGCTAATATTCTAGACATCTCAGGAAATCTAAGATCATAACAGATCATCATTCCCATTTTTCCTGCACTAGTTTTTACAGGTTTGGTGATTGATGAACCAGGATAGAGTTTTGCAGATTCCTTGAAGCCAAGTGCATCATAGAGATGAATTTTTCTGTATGTTGTGATGACTTTACCATTTTTTCCTATGAGAAAAGATGTATCATATACTCTATTTGGTTTTGGGCTTTTTTCATATAGGGTGCCAATAACTTGTATTGAATTTTTTTTTGCTTCTTCAGATATTAATGAGACAAAATCTCCATTTATTTTTTCTGCAATGTTTGCAAGATCTGCAGCAGATTGAGATGATGGCGTGTAACACATCATAAATTCTGGAAAAGTACAGAGTTCTGCACCTCTATGTGCTGCTTGGGATATATATCGAAGAATTTTTCTTAGATTATTTTTCTTGTCTGTTTCAGCTCGCATCTGGACTACAGCAATCTTTGTCACAAGTTTTTTGAATTATTATAAAATAAAAATGTGTTTAGAGAGGATTTCCTGCCATGTACCAATTTTCTTTTGGATTCTCTTCGAAAACCACGATTACATGGCTTTCTTTCGTCTTGAGAATCTCAACTGCCGATTTTGTAATAGCTTTTGCATATTCCTCTTTCTGCTTTTCAGTTCTGCCTGGATACATTGAGACTGTTATGAGAGGCATATCTCATCAATGAACATACAAGATTTATTCTTTGGTAATCATCAAACTTGTGGAGTTTTTTATTACAGATACATCTAGTTATTTTGTAGGTTCAAGTTCCCCACTTGGTACCGCTGCCTTTCCATCCATACCTTGTACCATAGGTAAACTCTGAGCTGTGAGTCTTTTTGTAAACATATCCAGTAAACAATCCAACTAGAAATCCTCCAATGTGTGCAAAAAAGGCAACACCAGAACCACTTGATCCGATAAATGCAGGCAAGACATTTTGTAAAAGGAACCAAATTAGTAGCCACCACTTGGCTGAAATTCTAATGAGTCGGATAAAAAATCCAAGAAACATTAGTGTGACTACCTTGGCGTTTGGGAATAAGATGAGATAAGCACCAAGTACTCCAGAGATTGCACCAGAGGCTCCTAATGCAGGTAGTGGGCTAGAAGGATTTGATAAGATATGGAAGAAATCAGCTGCAACACCACAAAAAAGATAAAATGCTAAAAATTTGCCTCTTCCAAATTTGTATTCAATATTGTCCCCAAATATCCAGAAGAATAACATGTTGCCTCCAATGTGCATTACACCTGCATGAAGAAACATGGAACTGAAAATAGAAGTAAATACACCATAGTTGTGATTTGCTAACCCATTTACAACATTATTTGGAATTGTACCATAACTCAACAACATGTTTTCTGCTCGTTGGTTTGTAAACTCCCACACTTGATGGGTTACAGCTATTTCCCAAAAGAATACAAGAATGTTAATTGCAATTAGAGAATATGTAACATAAGGTCGGTATCCTACAGGTTTTGGATTTTCATCTCTGAGAGGTAGCATGCGATAATAGATTTATTCTGTAATTTCTATAATAGCATTTTGTGAATTAGACTGTAATTATTCCAACTTTGATCATGTATTGAATTCCTGATGCAAAAGTCTTGTCATCAATTTGACCGTCAGCCCAGAATCCAGCATTAGTTTTGACCCATGATGGTATGGTGACACCAGTACTTGGTTGGCCAGATGCTGTTGGTGGAAGTTGGATTATTCCTTGCTTTATGAGATACTGGATTCCTGATGCAAAAGTCTTGTCATCGATAGAACTTTGTGACCACCATTTAGCATTGTTTCTCACCCATTGTGGAATTACAATTCCTTGTCCAGTTTGAGTTTGTGTTTGATTTTGTGCTTGTGTTGGAGTTTGTGTTTGAGAAGATTGATCAGTTGATTGTGTCAGCGAATCATTTTCTGTTACGGTAGAAGGTATCACAATATTTCCTCTACCCATACCAATTCTTGTGGTATCAGGAATGCCATTAGTAGTGATTGATTTTACCTTAATAACAATACTATAGATACCATTACTAGGCAAGGTTACTGTTTGAGTGCCTGCCCCATTCTGTGCAACAGCATCATTCTTTGACCACATTACACCTTGATCTTTATCAAGTATTTGAATATCATAATTCACATCACCAGATACTTGTTGTTCTGTAAATGAATCATAGAAGCTGATATTCAGATTATTTTGTGAATTTGCGGATAGATTTGTTGGATTCCAGCCAAGTTTTATGTGCCAGCCTCCAAAGTCTGTCAACAAGGAAGCGGACGATTGTACGTTTGGTTTTTCAGGTGCTACCTTAAATTCAATATTATCAGTTCCACTTGGAACAGTCTTTGCCATGTTTACCAAGTCAGGTTTGTTAAGGAACAAGTGTACAATCATGTAATCTCCAATTGTGTAGGGATCAACAATTATTCTTCTTCCAGTGAGGCCATATCCTTCAGCACTTGCAGCATATGTTGGTGTATCAGAGAACGCCGTGAGGGACTTTGGAACTCTTAGTTCCTCATGTATGAATATTGGTCGATCTTGGAATCTATTCACATCCCAATTAAATGGCATCTTCCAAGAAAATTGTTTTTTTGATTCATCAAAATTAAAATCAGACGTCTTGTCATAGTATGAAATTAGCGTAGTATTGTATGAGTTATTTTGGTAGGTAATATTTTGTGTAGAGACATCTCCAACACTTAGATAAGAATCAAATTTTGGAGGATTCGATTGGTCAACTAGCGTATTAGCATAATCAAGAGCTAAAATTTCCATGTGAAAATGATAGAGACCTCCTTCTGTAAGTATTGGTCCTAAAACGGTTATCTCATCAGTTTGTGACATCCATCCACCCAGCACTGGATCATGATCACCATATACTGTCCATTGTCCTACAGTACCACCCGGCTGTAACTTTATTGTGAGATATCCAGAGTGAGTGTAAAACAAATCATGCATCAAAATTTTATCACCTTTTGTTGCATTTATGAAAAATGAAACGTTGTTTATTGTAGTATTGGTATTTGCATCAAAGAATCTAAATTGTATATACTTGTCTCCAGAATTATCAGATGTTATAATTGGAGGACTGACTTTAATGAAAAGTGTAATTACTCTGTTTCCAATGTTCGCCTGAACATTTTCTTGGGTAAAACCATCACCATATGCTTTTTGAGGAATGAATGGAACAGAGGATGATAAAACTATCAAGCCAAGAACTAGTGATAATATGCTCTTGACATAAAGTTGCATTAATTAAAAAAAGGCATGACAACCTATTTAATTCTTGGGCATCAATATAGATAACATAAAATTATTAACAAGACAAGGTAAAACTATGAAATGAAAAGATGGTCCAAAATTTCATCCGTTTTTGGAATATCCTTTGCAGTATTGATTTTGTACCTAGTATTAAGTTCAGGAATGTATCATTCAAGAGATACAGCATTTGCACAGAGTTCATCGCTAACGATAATCGCACTCTCAAGTGATAACAAATTAGTTGGTGGAGGCCAATTTGTAATCTCGCCAAATCCATTTACGGGTACAGGAAATTATACAATTATAGACAATTCTGCTGATGACACTGATAAAGAAAAAGACGGTGTAGTTACTTTGTCAGGAATAAAAAATGGAAATTATAGCATAATTCAAACAAGAATCACATCAGGATATAGTGTTGACCAGATTCAAAAAACAATTCAGGTGAATAACTCATCTGGTGTTGCTACTTTTACTGATCTACCTGCCAATAATACAATTGTATCTTCTACTTCAAGAAGTGTTACTTATACGACCAAGTTTGAATGTGGTTCTATATATGCTGGGGAAGGACCACTAAGACCAGGCCATTACGATACAGACATTAGTTTATTTAACAAACAAAGATTCCAGACACAAGTTCTTTGGAATTCTGTGCTCAACAACGGCCCCAGTTCAAATGCTATTTTGCTCAAGATGGATTCTGAAACATCAAAGAGTATAACTTGCCAAGACATTAGGACTGCGCTTGGAAATAACAATGAAAATTTCATAGAGGGGTTTACCATCATCAATGTTCCATTAGATTCAACATTTAATGGGGAAATGGCCATGACAAGTTCTTCAAGTGACATCAACGTGTTAGATGTCCAAGCATTTTACACTGCAAATGCTTTGGATACTCTTCCTCATGAGGTGATCGTAGATAAGATTTCATTTTATATAATACAAGATGAAAGTGGAAAGATTCCAGCTAACATGATGCGAAAGACTCTCGATATTTCCATCCCATCAGGCCTAAATCAGATATCGGATACGGAAAAGAAAGTAAAAGATGCACTTGCAAAACAATATACACTTTCTGATGATGACTTGGCAAAAATTGTAATCAGGATAAAAGATGTTTCAGTAGGAGTAGGGGTTTTGATTGATGATCATGCCATATCATTATCTACAGTCAAGCCTCAACCAGGTTCTTAGAAAAATAAAATAATAAAAAGGAAGTTAATTTTAGAGTCTTGGAATTCCTCTAGTCTTTGCAACAAACACTACCATGCTCATCACAGCAATTGCCAGAACTATTGATGCTACTGGACCAAATTCTGGTACAGCTGCATTGCCTGGTGTTGTAGATGTGGTATTTGTTGTTGGAGTTGTTGTAGTACTTGGTGTGGTGCTAGCTGCTCCTACAATTACTTGACCTGTCATCCATGGATGGACAGTACAAAAGTAATCATATGTGCCTGCATTTGCAAAAGTGAATTTGAAATCTGCACCTTTCTTGATGAGTCCACTATCAAATAGTGAACCGGCGT
>JAGWGU010000061.1 GCA_028867275.1 Nitrososphaerota archaeon | reverse complement strand
AGAAAGGTTGTCTTTCCACATCCAGATGGTCCTATGAGTGCAGTGACAGCTCTGTCTCGAAATTTCATTGATACATTCTTTACTGCAACAATACCATCATAGCTTGCGAAAATATTTTCTGCAATGAGTTTGTATTTTATATCTTCGGTAGAATTTTCCTTTACAGGAGTTTTTGTAACAGTCTCCATCATGACACTGTTCCTAGTCTCTTGAACTTTAAGAATGTTTTTTCTTTCTTTCGCAAGAACAAATACCTTACACCAATATTGATAGAAAGAACTAGAATTATCAAAACAAATGCTGCCCCCCATCCTTGGGTCACAGCACTATCATATGGAAGCGAGGATAATCTCCATATTCTAAGTGGAAGTGCATCAATTGGTCCATCAAGACCATTTATGAATTGGCTGCTACCAAGAATTGTAAATACAAGAGGTGCTGTTTCACCAGCTATTCGTGCAACAGATAATAGAATTCCTGTCACAAGGCCATTTTTTGCACTGCTGAGTACTATGGTGAAGACTACTCGATATCTCCTAATTCCTAATGCATATCCAGCTTCTCTATATGTGACAGGTACTAACTTGAGAGATTCTTCGGTGGTTCGCATTATAATTGGCAGCATGACAATAGACAATGCAAAAGATCCTGCCCAAACAGAAAAGTTTCCAACAGTCAAAACAACTAGAACAAAGGTAAAAACACCTATTACTATAGTTGGAAATTCTGCAAGCACATCATTGAAAAATCTGACAATTCTTCCATACCTGTTGTTTCCACATTCTGAAAGAAATATCCCACCCATAATTCCAAGTGGTACCCCAATGAGACTAGACAGTCCAATTAATACAATGGTTCCTTGGATAGCAGGACCAATGCCGCCTGGATCATCACTTCCCACTGCACCCGGTATCTGAGTAAGAAACTCCCATGATAATGCCGATGAACCATTAGTGAAGACATTAACTAAAATGGCAACAAGTGGAACAATGGCAACTATAACACACAGAAAGACGGTACCTTTTACAATTTTATCCAACAATAGTCTTCTACCAACATTGTAACGAAAATGTGTTCGAAATTCGGCTCTTTGTTCAGGTGTTATCATGCCAATACTGCCCCCTCATGTGATTTGACTACTTTGGCAACAAGAAGATGTGCTACTACATTTATGGCAAAAGCCATCATGAAAAGAATCAAACCAATTCCAACAAGTGCTGCCAAGTGAAGTCCACCTTGAGAAGCTTCAGCAAATTCATTTGCCATTATACTTGCCATTGTTTGTCCAGGTTGAAACAAGGAAGATGGAAAAGCTGCAGATCCAGTTGCGTTTCCTATCAGCATTGTAACTGCCATAGTTTCTCCCACAGCTCTACCAAGCCCAAGTATAGACGCACCAATCAAACCGGATTTTGAATATGGTAGCACTGCAAGTCTGAAAGCTTCCCATTTTGTTGCTCCAAGCATGTATGCTGCTTCACGTTGACTGTTTGGTACTGCCAACATGATCTCTTTTGAAATAGATGCAATTGTTGGAATTATCATAATAGCTAGAACTATGCTTGCAGTAAGAATATCCAGTCCAAATGGAGTTCCGGCAAATATTATGCTGTTATCTCCAAAGACATTGTGAAGTGGAACCTCAATCCAGTCCCTGATATAAGATCGGAATACAAGCAACCCCCATAAACCATATACCACACTTGGAACAGCTGCTAAAAGCTCTATGACCATAGCAAGCGGTGTTCTTAACAATCTAGGTGAGAGTTCAGAAAGGAACATGGCAATTCCAAAGCTCAGAGGTATTGCTATTGCCATTGCAATTCCTGCATTAACAAGAGTACCCATTATGTAAGGTGCTGCCCCATAGGATTCTCTACCTTCAACAGAATTCCAATCAGATCCTGTAAGAAATGAAATACCCTCTTGTTGCCACACTTGGGCTGAGCCGCTACCAAGGTTGAACACAATAAGTGCAATAATTGCAAGAACATAGGTGGCAGCACCTATGGACACATACTTGAAAATTTTGTCTGCATGAGGTGACCCTTTTTTCATTTTAATGGTCATCATAACATATGGGGCTGTTAAACCAGATATGAGAAGTTCGACCATAATTTCTTAGGTTTCATAGTTCACCATAGAACTATATAGATATATATAGAATTAGGAGACAAGTGCTTTAATTATAAGAATTACAATGTAAGCATTGTCTGAGATACTAAACGATAAAGAAGTTAGAAAATTACAACTTGTAGGTGGATCTACATATGTTCTATCACTTCCAAAAAAATGGGTTGATGAACTAAAACTAAAGACAGGAGATCCAGTTTCAATAATCAAAAATGTGAACAAGTCTCTTTCAATACTACCAACACAAAACTCTTCAGCTCCAAGGATTTCAAAATCAAAGACAATCATCAGCCAGAAAGATTCTGTAGAATCAATTCAAAGAAAAATCATTGCAATGTACTTGGCAGGGTATCAGATCATAGAAATTCATGCAAAAGGAGGAAGAATTCAACTAGAACACAAACAAGCAATAAGAGATCTTGTAAGAAAAAACATGATTGGAACAGAAATAGTAGAATCTACTCCAGAATCTCTTACAATCCAAATTTTAACTAGCCTTCCAGAACTTTCCATAAATGATGCATTAAAGAGAATGTTTTTGCTTACATCAACAATGCATAGACAAGCGATTGATGCTCTAAAAGAGATGGATGTTGAATTAGGCGAAGAGATAACACATTTAGATGATGAAGTAGATAGGTTCAGTTTATACATACTAAGGAATTTAACACTTGCAGTAGAACATGAAAAAATTCTTCGAGACATTGGACTCAAAAAACCATCAGACTGCATCAGCTATAGAATAGTGGTAAAATCAATCGAAAGAATTGCAGACCATGCAGTATCAATTGCAAGCAGAATAAAATTCTTAAAATCAACTTTGGAACCGACATTAATACAAAAAATAACACGTCTAAGCGAAGAATCACTCAAAGTCTTTGAGGATTCAATTCTGGCTCTAAATAAGAGAGACTATACTCTTGCAGACAATGTTGCATCCAATGCACGCAGAATAGCTGAAAAAGAGAAAGAGTTTACAGATAGCCTGGAAGAATCAAAAAAATATTCCAGCGTCATCAAGTTTGTCTTGGAAGATATTCGTAGAACTGCAGAATATTCAAGCGATATTGCAGAAGCTGTCATCAATGAAACAGTACAGGATGTAATTTCTGAGAACAATTTACTCTAAAACAAGTCAAAAAGACCAGATCGTTGTAATTTTTTCATCTATATAGATTTCATGTCCTATATAGAGCAGGTATTTATCTATGAAGCTTAGGAGGGACTACATGGCGCAATGGACATCATGGATAAAATCAAATGATAAAGAAATCATTGCAATACTAAATGATCTTGCAAGCAAAGCAGAAGAATCTGCAAAGCTATTGGTAGAATTATTTGTAAACTTTGACAGACTAGATGAGATTCATTCTCAGATCGAGAAGATAGAGAAAGAAGCTGACAAATTAACACACTCTGTCTTTGAAGAACTAAACAAGACATTCATAACTCCATTAGACAGGGAAGACATATCCAGAATAGCATCAAAGACAGACGACATCATAGATTACATCGATGGAATAGTTGGGAGGATCATTGGCTTTAAGATAAAGTCGCCTCCACCACACATGCTTGAAATTGCAAAAGAAATCCACAATTCCACAAAAGAAATTAATTTAATGATTACAAGATTAAACAAGGTAAAGGCAGACAAATCACTAATTGAACACTGTCGAACCATAAATGAACAAGAACATCGCGTTGATGCCATTTATCGCCAAGCCATTGGGGAGTTATTTGAAACAACAGATGTTATCAACATAATCAAAATGAAAGATACCTATGAAGCACTTGAACATGCTTCAGATAGATGTCTTGATGTAGCAGATTCTATAGAAGATATTGTTCTCAAATATACATAGGTATTTTCCATGATTGAACTAGCTATAGGAGCAATTGCAGTAGCACTAGTTTTTGATTTCCTTAATGGATTTCATGATGCTGCAAACTCGATTGCAACCGTAGTAGGGACAAGAATCCTAAGACCACTACATGCAGTTACCTTAGCAGCGGCGGCCAATTTTGTCGGTCCATTCATCTTCGGAGTTGCAGTTGCAACAACAATAGGAAAGGGAATCATAAATCCAGATTTTGTTACACTCAACATAATAATTGGTGCCTTGGCAGGCGCCATAGTATGGGATATCATAACATGGTTACTAGGCTTACCCACATCTAGCAGTCATGCACTAGTGGGCGGAATTATAGGATCAGGTGTAGCAGGAGTAGGCTCAAGCGTAATCATATGGGATGGAATTACAAAGGTGGGAATTGGAATTCTAGTCTCACCAATTGCAGGTTTTGCTGCTGCTTTTGTAGTCGGACTAGTAATAATGGGAGCATTTGCAAAAGCAAAACCCCATGCAGTAAACTCTGCATTTGGAAGACTGCAGTTGATTTCTGCCACATATTTTTCCTTAACTCATGGAGCAAACGACGGACAAAAGACGATGGGAGTGATTGCCTTGATTTTACTAACTCAGGGGATAATCACAAAGTTTAGTGTGCCATATTATGTTATCATGATGGCAGCATTAGCTATGAGTTTTGGAACTTTCTTTGGAGGATGGAGGATAGTAAAGACTATGGGAGTAAAGATTACACAGCTAAGACCCTACCAAGGTTTTGCTGCAGAAACCAGTGCAGCTAGCATAATTGCAACTCTTGCATGGCTTGGAATTCCTGCAAGCACTACACATGCAATTTCTGGAAGCATAATGGGAGTAGGAGCAGTAAGAAGAATGTCTGCAGTCAGATGGGGAATAGGAAAAAGAATTGTGTGGGCATGGATAATCACCATACCTGCCAGTGCAGCAGTATCATTTGTCATAATGCTATTCATAAAAGCAGTATCTCATTAAAAATTTCACACATCATCATAAATCGCTAATTCATTAAAAGAATTTTCAACAGATCATATTTCATATAGACTAATTACCAGAACTTAAAAGAAATGATACATTACAATGAGTAAAATGAAAAAATCCCTAGAGTTGAACAAGAAAACGTTTCTTAAAAAATTTGAAAAAATTTTAGACGACTTTTATCAGAAACTAGACGAATACACAATAGACCCCAATGATGAAAATATACACGACATTAGAGTTTCAATTAGACGCTTAGAGGCAGCATATAGAGTTCTTCCAAAGAGTGCAAGAAAACAAGAGAAAGTCAGAGCGTACGTTAAACAAGCAAAGGAACTTTTCAAAGTAAATGCAAAGATAAGAGATTTTGACATAATCTGTACAAACATGGAGTCAAAATATCAAGATGAAACTAGAGATTTAATTTTGGCTCTAAAAAACTCCAGGATTGAACACAGTAAAAATGCCAATAGACTGGCGCTCAAAGTATCACGCTTACGCAGACCCAAAATTCTCAAGTCTGTTTTAAAAGAATCAAAACTAGAAAAGAGATATCTAAAAGTTTTAGATGAAATCATGCTTGACATACAGAAAAATGCAATAATTGCACTTGGTGACGAGAAAAAAATTGACGAACTTCATATGCTGAGAAAAGACTTTAAAAAATTACGATATTCGCTTGAGATTACATCAGACAAAAAAACAACTTTAGACATGCTCAAAGATTTAAAAAATATTCAAGACATGCTTGGCGAAATTCATGATAGTGACATAATCATAGATTATCTTAGAAATATTGAACAAAAGGCAAAGTATTCAGATATTATTGAGGCAGAGGTTTTAGAGAGAAGCAAAAAATACAACACATTTGTCTCTGCTTTTAGGAAAACCCCAAAATCCGGTAATTTTGCCTTACAGTTCCAACATTGAACTTTGTGATCTTCCCTGATATTGACGAATTGAAAGAATCACTTTAACATCAAATACAGTCTCAAATTTTCTTAATGTATCCTTGAGTAGTAAAGTCTGAGTAGATCGTGATGGGGTTATAACAAATTCTACTATTTTTTGGCCATGTAGTTTTAGTTCGACCTTTGATTTGGTTCTCTCAAGAATCTTTCTTAACGTAACCAATACAGATATTTTCTTCACCGATACCTTATCTTGCTGAGACAGGATTGTTTTATACCTGGAAAATAGCCAATCTGCTGTCTTTGTGTGTCTTGCGTGAACCAGAGAAAGTCCCAATACTAGATGATCATTATGATCAAGGGGTATGTCTTCATCCATAATTGAATAAAATACACTTTGAGGATTACTAAATGATGATTTCTCTGATGCGTTTTTTTCAGCATAATCAAGTATCTTTCGTTCTCGCTTAGTAATGAGTTTGACAGAATACAAATTGTTAAGAAAATTCTCTTTTTCCGGACTTGTTTTATGTTGCTCATCAAGACCTATAGTCTTGCGAATTTGTTCTGCAGTAACATTACCATCATGATATATTTTTGGGTCTTCAAGAAATATTGAAAGTGCTCCCTCTCTGAGTCCGTGATTGCTTACACATAGATTTGAAAAATCATATTTTTCCATCAGTGTGTTAATCACGCAAGATCCTGCAACAATTGTTTCTGCCCTGCTGGAACCTATGACAGATATATTTGAAATATCATCAGGCTTCATCTTTGATAGTTTGCTAACTGTAGAATCAAGAGACTTACGGCCAATTTTGTAATTATGTGTCTTATCCAGAGGATATTTTGAAAGTCTTTGTTCATATCTTGCTAATGCACGCAGTGCACCCCCAACTCCTACAAGCTTTACATCTTTACTAAGACCCAAATCTTTTTTGTTTGGAAGGAGACTCCAGACATATCGCTTCAAGTTTTTAAGATTCTTGTCAGTCAGTTTTCCTTGTCTCCCATCAAATTGATGTGTAAGTCTCAGAGATCCTAGAGGTAAAGAAATTACTTTTTTTATCTTGAATCGTTCTGCGTGAACAATCTCAAGACTTCCTCCTCCAATGTCAAAGAACAACGCATCAGGAATATGAAGTGATTTTATTGCACCAACATAGGAATATAGTGCTTCTTCCCGCTCAGATAAAACTTTGAAATTAAATCCAGCTTCTTTTGAAACAGAATTAAGAAAATCATCTTTATTGTTTGCCTCCCTAACTGCACTAGTGGCAATAGGCAAGACAGATTTTATCGGATTTAACTGGATTATTTCTCTAAAAACTTTTAGCGCATCAATTGCTCTTGACATGGGTTTTTTTCCCAGTTGCCCCCTTTCGTCAAGTCCTTCTCCTAGTCGTACTTTGATCCCTTCCTGTTGGTAAATATCAAATGAATCATCGTCCTTGACATTATAGATAACTAATTTTGCAGAGTTAAAGCCTAGATCTATTACAGATATTTTCAGATAAACATTACCCACCTGGATACAGACATGTTACTATTAATCTACTCTTGATTTACATTTTTTTACCAAATGAAAAACATAGAAAACGTAGACCTATACAATTTTTTTCAGATGTTTTGGAGTGAGAAGCCATCTCAATTCTCCTTTAATTTTTGGAAGTGTTGAGATTACACGTATCCTTGCCATGCCAGCCTTCTTTAGGTTTAGTCTACAACCAGATTGAGATATTGCGTCACTTATCATTTCACTAAGACATGGTTCATGTCCCACCACAAGTACCACAGAGTCCTGTTTCAATTTCGATAAGATCGTGTAAAACTCTAGTCTGCTACCTTCTGGCTTTAGAGAATCAATCTCTTCAATTCGGCCTTTGTATTTTAGAGATTTTGCCACAATCTCAGCTGTTTGTTTGGCTCGTAGAAGAGGACTAGTAAATACATGATCTA
>JAGWGU010000060.1 GCA_028867275.1 Nitrososphaerota archaeon | reverse complement strand
GTATAGTTCAATAGATGCGGGAGGTGGGATTTGAACCCACGAACTCCTAAAAGACAGGGTCCTAAGCCCTGCGCCTTTGACCAGGCTTGGCAACTCCCGCATGCACCATGACTTTTAAGACAAATTTATCTATTGTTGAATGGTCTGTATGGCAAAATTATTTGGAACTAATGGCGTAAGAGGAGTATTTGGAGAAGATCTTACCCTTGATTTTATCTCAAAAATTACTCTGTCAATTGCAAGTTTTTTCAAAAAAGGACCAATTTTAGTGGGCTATGATGGACGAGAATCAAGTATAGCTATATCCAAAATAGTAACCGCGGCACTGAGTTCTGCAGGTCTAGATTCTGCAGTATGTGGCCTGGTTCCTACACCTTGTTTGCAATTTGCCACAAAGCAACTTGGCTATAATGGAGGAATCATGATCACAGCATCACACAATCCACCACAGTATAATGGACTAAAGGTCATTGCAAAGGATGGAATTGAGATTTCAAGAGAAGATGAGTTACAAGTAGAAAAATTTTATTTTACAAAAAAATGTAAGGTTACAAAGAAATTTGGCTCAATCACAAAGGAATCCAATGCTGTCAGTACATACATTTCTGGAATAAAGAAACAAGTTAATGCAAGTAAAATTAGATCACAAAATCTCAAGATAGTGCTAGATCTTGGTAATGGTGCTCAAGCAGTAACGGCTCCCACTTTATGTAAGGAACTTGGATGTGAAACAGTCTTAATAAATGAAAAAATAGATGGCAATTTTCCAGGCAGAGGATCAGAGCCAACACCTCAAAATTTGGACAAACTCTCAAATATGATAATAAGATCAAAAGCTGATTTTGGGATAGCATTTGATGGAGATGGGGATAGGAGCATTTTTTGTGATGAGTCTGGAAAAATTCTCACAGGTGACAGATCCGCATTACTTTTATCACAATACATTCTAAGGAGACAACCAAAATCCAAGATAATCACATCTGTTAATTCTACATATGTTATAGAAAAAATAGCAGCAGATTCAGAATCACAAGTTTTACGAACTAGAGTGGGTAGTGTCGAGGTCTCACGTAAAATGGTGAAAGAAAATGCAATTATTGGTTTTGAAGAAAATGGTGGTTTTATGTATGGTAAACATAATCAGGTTAGGGATGGCTCTATGACCATGGCCATATTGCTTGATCTTTTGGCAAGTAGCAAAAATTCTTTATCCCAAGAAATGGATGCACTACCTCCATCTTTTACCACCAAAGGAAAAATAGAATGCTCAAAAGATGATTTTAAAAAAATAATGAAAATTCTAAAAACAGAACCTTACAAAAAAGATCTTACTGATGGAATTAAATTATCATTAGATGATTCAAGCTGGATCATGGTACGGTTGAGTGGCACTGAACCAATAGCTAGAATATATGCTGAATCATCTTCTCAATCTAAATTGGATGAAATTTTTACAAAATACCTGAAAAAGGTAAAGGCTGCACTTGACAGATAACACTTTTAAAACCAATTGAAAAGACAGAAAGAATGGAAATGATCCCAATGGGTGATACATGTGGCTAAGGCTTATTACGTAAAGTTTCAGGTGCCCACTGACTTGGTTAGCCCAATTTATGAGGCTGTAAGAGTCGCACATCAAAGTGGCAAAGTAAAGAAAGGTACCAACGAAGTTACAAAAGCAATCGAAAGAGGAATAAGTAAACTGGTGATTATTGCAGAAGACGTAGAACCACCAGAGGTAGTTGCTCACCTTCCTATACTGTGTGAGGAACATGGAATTCCATATGGCTTTGTTCCAAGTAGACAGGAACTAGGCAAGTCTTTGGGAATTGATGTTACCTCTGCTGCTGCTGCGATACTAGATTCTGGAGATGCTCAACATATAGTAGACCAAATTGTGGCATCATTGTCGCAGATAAAAGGCGGTCAAGCTAGCAAATGAGTACTGAAGTTCCTACCTCTGCCGAAGTTATACAAATAGTGGGAAGAACCGGAATTGCTGGTGAAGTTATTCAGGTTAGAGTAAAGATTCTAGATGGTAAAGACAGAGGAAGAATTCTAACAAGAAATGTAAAAGGTTCTGTCAGAATGTCCGACATTCTAATATTGAGAGAAACAGAACGTGAAGCGAGAAAGATAAAGTGATAAAAATTGAGTGTTCTAGTCAAGCCTTGTAGTTTTTGCAATAGACCTGTAGCAAAAGGTTCAGGTACTATGCTTGTAAAAAATGACGGTTCAGTGTTTTGGTTTTGTTCTTCAAAATGCAAAAAGAACATGCTAGTCCTAAAACGTGATCCAAGAAGACTCAAGTGGACTAACAAATATGTCAAGGGCGGAATAAAGGTCAAAAAGTAAAATGACTGAGCAGACACTATTCATTGTAAAGCCTGATGGCGTAGAAAGAAAACTAGTTGGAGATATTATCTCTAGATTTGAACACAAGGGATTTAATATTTTGAAATTGAAAATGTTTACTTTTACAAAACAAATGGCAGAAGAATTCTATTCTGTGCACAATACAAAGCCGTTCTTTGGAGAACTAGTCTCTTTTATCACATCGGGAAGTGTGGTTGCAGCTGTTGTAGAAGGAAATAATGCAATTGCAACAACCAGGCTCATGATAGGTTCAACTAAATCATTTGATGCTGCGCCGGGAACAATACGAGGAGACTTTGGACTAGGCATTTCTGATAATATCATACATGCTTCTGATTCTAAAGAAAGTTTTGAAAAAGAAATAGCTGTGGTATTCAAGTGAAAGTAGTTGCAAATACGACAACCCATAGTCGCAGTTCTAGGTCACGTAGACTCGGGTAAAACATCTCTGCTAGACAAGATAAGAGGTACGGGTGTACAAGCAAGAGAAGCTGGAGGTATTACTCAACACATTGGTGCAAGTTTTCTTCCAACTGAAACATTAAAGAAAGTTTGTGGACCTCTTTTTGCAAAAATGGGAGGCGGTAATCAAGAAATTCCAGGTTTACTTGTCATTGATACTCCTGGACATGAAATATTTACAAATCTCAGAGCAAGAGGTGGTTCTGCTGCAGATATTGCTATTCTAGTTGTAGATGTAAACAGAGGATTTCAACCACAAACTAATGAAAGTCTCAAAATTCTGCAGAGCAGAAAAGTCCCATTCGTAATAGCGTTGAATAAGGTGGACATGATTTCTGGCTGGAAAAAAAATCCTACAACAAAGTTTATTTCACAATCTGTTAAGGAACAAGATCCGTTTGTACAGACTGCTCTTGATGAATTGCTGTATAATGTAGTAGGAACATTATCGGTTCTAGGATACAACTCGGAGGCATTTTACAGAGTAAAAGATTTCTTAAAAGAAGTAGCAATAGTTCCAGTCAGTGCCAGAAGCGGAGAAGGAATGCCAGAGTTACTTGCAGTCTTGGTCGGGCTAACACAGCAATACATGCAAAAAAAACTAGACCAGACTGAGAAACAGACCCGAGGCATTGTTCTTGAGGTCAAAGAAGAGATTGGACTTGGGATGACTGCAAATATTATCTTAATTGATGGAACTTTGAAAAAAAGTGACTCCATTCTAGTTGCCAAGAGAGACTCTGTAATAGTTACAAAACCCAAGGCAATACTTCTTCCAAAACCACTTGATGAAATGCGTGATCCTAGAGATAAATTCAGACCTGTAAACGAGGTAGTTGCAGCAGCTGGCATCAAAATTGCATCGCCAGATCTAGAGGGTGTGCTTCCCGGAAGTCCGGTATATGCAACTACTGATGAATCAAAGATTGAAGAATTCAAGAAATTAATCGAGTCAGAAATGAAATCAGTATTTATCAAGACTGATACAAAAGGAGTAATTCTAAAATGTGATACAATTGGTTCGCTGGAAGCTTTAACTGATATGTTGAAAAAGCAGAACATATCCGTGTCCACTGCAGATATCGGACCAGTAACGCGACGAGATGTTATGGAAGCATTAGCAATAAAGGAACGTGATAGACATTTGGGTGTAATAATCGCATTTAATGTAAAAATTCTACAAGATGCTCAAGAGGAGGCAGAATCCAATCACATCAAAATTTTCCATGATCAAGTAATTTACAGCTTGATTGATAACTATGTCAATTGGGTTCAAGACGATACTGCAAATGAAGAAAATGCAATTTTTCAAGAACTTACACCTGTATGCAAATTCACATTTCTCAAAGGTTTTGTGTTTAGGAAGAATAACCCGGCAGTTTTTGGAGTATTAGTAGATGCAGGTGTATTGAAGCAAAAAGTATCTGTCATGAATTCAGATGGTAGAAAAATTGGGGTTGTCCATCAAATACAAGAGAATGGCAAGAATGTTGATGTTGCAAAAAAAGGCAAGGAAGTAGCAGTCTCAATTCAAAATGTGACAATAGGTAGACAAATATCTGAAGAAGATATTCTCTATTCTTTCCCGCCTTCTCCAGAAGCAAAATTGTTGCTTAAAACATTCTCTCACAAACTAAGTCCTGAAGAATTCCAAACTCTTCGTGAAATAATAGAAATTCAGAGAAAAGTTAACCCGCTTTATGCTTACTAGGCATATTTTTGTGCAAGCATGTTTAGTCCCGGTTCTCCTACTGCTCCCATTGCCTTGTCAACAGGCTCACCATTATTGAATACGATAAATGTTGGAATTGAATAAACTCCATACCTCTGTGATATGCCTGGAGCATTATCTACATTCACACGTGCAAATCTAATGGTTTTGTATTTTTTTGCAGTTTTCTCAAAAATTGGAGACATGAACTGACATGGACCACACCATGTGGCCCAAAAATCTACAATCACTGGGGTGTCGCCAATTATGGCTTTATCAAAATTAGAATCTATGAGATCAAGAATCTCTGGCTCTTTGCATGATTTCATCTCCTCTAACTTCTTTTTCATAATTTTTTCTAATTCTTCATCTACCAAACCTAACTTGCTGTAGATAAAAGCTATTTAATAATTTAGCCTAGAGATCAAGGATGAATTGCATCAAAACAGGTTTCTCACCTTTTATCTCCATTAAATGATACGTAGGTGACTTGATTTCCATTTTGAAATGATGCTTTTCAAAATTAATTTCCTCCCCGATTATTTTTGCTACCAAATGATATCTATCATTTTTTGTTATTTTGACATTGAATGTTTTTCCTACAAATCCCTCTGTTATTGTAAGAATAATTATCTCTTCAAGCCAGCTATATAGTAAACCCTTCAAGTCGTTTGCATAGATCTCAATTTCTCTCTCTTCTTTATTCTCGACTGACTTGATATTAACAATTGTATCCACAACTGATATACCTGCGTTTTCAAATGCCTTCTCCATTGTATCTCCAGTCACCTCAATGAAGGCATCTGTCATATGATCTAGATATCGATAAGCCACGAATTGGTAGGTCTGCAGCGCACTATTTATTCTAACAATGATTTTAGTAATCAGAAAGTCTAAATGCATTAGAAAAAGAATGAGTTTTGAAATTGGAACTTCCACGTGGTATGCGAGATATCGAGTCAAAGGAATCTTCTGCAATTGAATACGTGCGTCAAAAATTCATTGAAACATCGAATCTGTTTGGTTTCCAGTTCATGGAGCCGTCACCAATTGAGTTATTATCTGTAATAGAAACAAAAAGTGGACCGTCAATAAAAAATGAAATCTATTACTTTACTGACAAAGGAAATCGTGAAGTTGCATTACGTTTTGATTTCACAATAGGTCTTACACGTTTTGCTACGTCACAAAAATCTATGCGACTGCCTGCTAAAATTTCGACATTTGGTGGTGTGTGGAGATATGATGAACCACAAAAAGGTAGATATAGATTTTTTCATCAGTGGGACATTGAGATCTATGGAGAACCAAGCATAGAATCTGATGCTGAAATAATTGACTTTACATCTAAATTCTTGACTAGACTAGGACTTGAAAATATTGTAATTGATATATGTGACAGAGAACTTATCGAATCCTATGTCCGAGGTGTTTTCAAATCTGACTCACCAGATGTAATTGGAGATATTCTACGAGCTGTTGACAAGATTCAAAAAAAGAGAAAACAGGACATCATTAAAGAATACCAGGAAAAGGGTTACTCTGTACCAGAATTAGAACAAATTCTCAAATTTTCTGAGATCAAGGGACTTCCTGAGGAAATAGAAAAAGAAATTGATATCAGTCAAATAAAAAATTGGAATAAGATTCTACAATTGTTTGACACTTTGAAAAATCGCGGTGTACATAATGTCAGAATAAATTTTGGTATAGTGAGAGGCCTTGATTACTACTCTGGAATTGTCTTTGAAGTGTTTGAAAGAAACTTTGATGTGGGTGCACTTGTTGGTGGTGGAAGATACGACACATTGACTAGAGCCTTTGGGAGAAATGATCTTGGTGCTACTGGTGCAGCTGGAGGAGTAGAACGAATTGCGCTGTTATTAGAAAAACAGAAAGTAGATGCAGATCTGCTGGAATCCCGAATATCTGTAGTTTTTGTTAATAGTGATATGCAAAAAATCGCAATTGGTATAACATCTAAACTCCGCCTACTAGGTATTCCTACGGATGTAGACCTATCTGGAAAATCTCTGAAAAAACAGATGGAAATTGCTTCTACTTCAAAGCGTGTCATAATAGTCGCTCCAAAGGAATATGCTGATGATTACGTAATAATCAGAAACATGGAAGATGGTTCTGAAAAACAGGTAAAGATTGATGTTCTGTTAAATGATATAAAATCTAGTCTTCAACTCTGAAAGCTTTGGTCAACATTACAAGCTCTGGACCATTTGTAAGTCCTCCAACTACTATCGCATTGTTATTTACAAGCATACCTGAAGAAAGATAGGGAGATCCACCGTTGATGGTTGCAGGCTCTAATCCCACACCCAGTACATGTGATATTATTTTAATGTCTTCTTCCTCTGTAGATGGGTGAATGACGCCACCCTTGGAATTTGCTACTATCATTGCGCCAGTCTGATGATATCCTGCAACTCTTTTTCTTATCACTTCTACTCTTAACACGTCCTCAACTTTTTTGACATATTCTGTTGGAATAAGTGGTGACATGACTGCGCCCTTGTCATTTGCACAAATTAGATTTCCTAATGCAGTGTGTTTTGTATCAAGTATGTCAACATTTAGTCCCGTTGATTTTTTCAAATGTGCTATCTCTTCTTCATGACAATTGTGTGGTAGCAAAAGTCCATTGTTATTTATCGCCATCAATGGTCCAAGCAATCTTGTATTTGCAACTGATGTGAATACATAATCCGTTTTTAAAAACTCTGCAAGGTTTTTTGCTTTTGTAGTGGCAAATCCATTTGGTATGAAAACAAACTTGTCATTACATTTGGCATAGATACCTACGTTAGGATTGCGATATACATCATATTTGAAAATTCCCAATAAACTAGGGCGATTTGTGAAAGATATGAATTTATCTTGTATACACTTTAAATAACTAACAACAATCTCAGATATCGTGCCTATAGATCAAAACTTTCCTGCAAATCACCATGTGATTGAAAAATTCAAAGATCCTTTGAGTGAAAATTATCATCTGGTGTGGGGCCCTGGACGACTTGCTGAAGCGTCAACAGATCCAAAAGTAAAAGCCGACTCTCAGGCTGCAGGTGAAGAGATCAAACCAATAGGAGTACATGGCACATTTGTAGCTGTAGACTGGGATTCGTGTATTGCTGACGGTGTCTGTCTGTTAAGCTGTCCTGTCAAGGTTTTTGAATGGTACAAAAATCCTGGTGAGACCGGCAGAAATGATAGAAAAGATTACACTGATAAAGCAAATCCTGTAAAAGAAGCCGATTGCATTTGGTGCATGGCCTGTGTTGAAGTTTGTCCTACAAAAGCAATCAAGGTTGATCAGTTAAATCAAGACATACATGAAAAAGAGATTGCAAAATTTACTTAATTTTGTCTAGGTTTAAATAACATACCCTGCGACAAAAAACTATGCCGATACCAGAAGACTTTCCAAAGGGTTACAACCCACTTGGAAAAATAAATCACGCCGATGGTGAGCATTTTCACTTCAGATGGGGCCCTGGTAGATTAGCAGAAGCCTCAAAAGATGAA
>JAGWGU010000059.1 GCA_028867275.1 Nitrososphaerota archaeon | reverse complement strand
GGCTTGACAGAATTCATTGTTGAGATCATACCATCTAAAATTCTTCTGATCTTTTCCAATTGATCTTGTGTTGAACACACAAGTATTATATCTGTTATAACAAAGGCGTGTATTGGAATTAACAAAAGAAGAAGAAGCAGCACTTGATGGAAAGCAAGGTGAAACTCTTGCCCTTGCATATAGAACCCTTGTAGCAATTGGGGAAGCGTCAGGTGCCGATAGGTTAATTCCAATAGAATGGGCACATCTGTCTGGAGTTAATTATAATACAATAGGGGATGCAGGAAAAGAATTTCTTTCACATCTGAGTCAAGATGCCAAATTCAAAGTAAAAACAACGGTAAACCCAATGGGGTTTGATTTTGATTCGGTTTCACATTACAATCTTGATGACAAGTTCATTGAAAATCAGCGCAGTATCAAGAACTCTTATGAAAAAATGGGAGTCATCCCATCATATTCTTGTATTCCGTATGAAATCTTTGATATTCCAAAACAAGGAACTCATGTTTCTTTTGCAGAAAGTAACGCTGCAATTTATGCAAACTCATTTTCTGGACTCAAGACAAACAAAGAAGGTGCATTTAGTGCTCTTGCCAGTGCACTTACAGGAAAAAGTCCATGCTCCGATCTAAGAGATGACAACGTAAGAAATCCAAACTTGACAATTCGTATGAAGGTAGAATCGCGTGATGAGCTGACTTATGGAATGCTTGGATACTTTGCAGGCAAAGTTGCAGGCAGCTCGGTTGCTCTGTCTGGTGTAAATGATCTTGACAGGCGCAGCTGTAAATCTTTGTGTGCAGGCATGGGTACATCTGGAGCATGTGGCATGTTCACATTTGGTGAAGAAGAAGGTGAGAAGATTGATTTTGATAAAAATGAGATGCAAAAAATTCATGATGAGCTTAATACTTCTGAGAAAGGTGATTTGATCACACTTGGTAGTCCTCAACTTGGTATTGAAGAGATTAGTGATTTGGCTTCAATGCTAAAAGGAAGATCATTTCAAAAACGTTGCATGATCTTTTGTCCACGTGCAATTCAAGGACAAATAAGAGATTTGGGTTATGCAAATGAAATAGAACGGGCAGGAGGAGAAATCTTGTATGATTGCTGTACTTGTCTGTCTCCGCTAGTTGATAACAAAGAAGTAGATTCTGTTATTACAAATAGTGTAAAGGGTGCATATTATATGAGAACTTCTAACAACGTTGATGTTAATCTCAAAAGTCTCAAAAGAATTGTAGAGGAGGAAACTAAATGAACGTCAAGGTAATCGTTCGAGGAAAAGCAAAGGGCTCATTACTTGTAGCCAAAAACCCGATAAACTTTCTTGGTGGAATTGATAAAAAAACAGGCATAGTACATGACAAAAAACATGATCTTTTTGGAAAATCAATTGGAGACAAAATTCTTGCATTTCCTTTTGGAGTAGGAAGTAGTGTTGGTGCATATACTATATACTCTCTAAAGTATAACAACTGTGCACCACTTGCCATGATCTGCCTAAAAGCTGATTTAACAACAGCGTCCGGATGTGCAATATCAAATATTCCGCTAGTTGTTGCAAGCAAAAATGATTATGATTTGTTGCAAGAAAACAAAGAAATCATACTTGATGCAGTTGAAGGCAAAATTTTATAATTCTAGTCTCTTAACCTGTCCGTTTGGTTTTGTCTCTTTGAAGACAATTCCTTCAAATCTTAAAATCTTTACGCTTTTTTGTTTCCAATAGCTGAAGGGAGCTCCGGCTTTTTCACATGTATGATTCAGAAACTCTTCCTCATTCCATCCATATTCAACAGGAACCTGAGGGAGAAGCAAACCTGACCCAAACTCCCATTTTACAATGAGACCATCCCTGCCTATCTTAATCATTTTTGGATATTCTGCGGTATTATTGACTTTGATCTCAACAGGTGGAGTCAATATGGTCACTTCAAACGTAATCTCATCCAGCTCTTCCAATCTTACAGGTAAAAAACGAGGATCTTCTGTAGATGATGCAATGGCAGCATCTACAAGAGACTGGTGCAATATCCTGTCAGGGGTTGGAAATCCTATGCATCCTCTTAGATTATCTTCTTTGTTTAGAGTAACAAATACTCCTGACTTGTATGAAAACTTGAGTTTGATCTCTTTTGCTAACTCTATTTTTTTTCCTTCTTTGAGGTATTCTGTAACAACTAGGCGTGCAGTTTTTACCAATGTTTGACCGTCTTCATCTGATACGCTCAATTCATTCTATCATTTAGTCTGGTTACAAATTCTTGAAGTTTTTCAAAATGAGTTCCCTCCCAGTAAATCTTTTTACAGGAATCACACATCCAAAACTTTTTTTCTCGTTCTAGAACTCCTTCCGGAATCTTTCCTATAATTCGATATTTTTCGACTGATTGCAAATTCCCATTACATGCAATACACCGAGAATTGTTTGTATCCATCACAAATTTATCAAGCTTAATTTTTGCATTTATCTGCATAATTTGTTCAAATTCATCACTTCCTCTGATGAGGACAAATCCTATGTTTTGTTTTTCTGCATTTTTACTAAGCTGTTCGTCTTTTGTCAAAATTATGCGTTTTTCATTTTTTGCTATCAAAACCAGTTTATCATCTTCAATCGAGGAAAAATACTTTGAATCGTATCCTAAAATTCTCAATTTCTTTGCTAAATTGCCTAGCATTGAATCTACCACAAAAATTGGTTTGCATGTACTCAATTGTATGCTTCCCCATGACCTGCTTCTACTATATGACTCTCACCTGCAGGAAGAACTCTTATAAAATCATCAATTGAAATTGCTCTCACAATCTCTTCCTTTTCTTTGAATTTCATGAATTCTAGTTTTACTTTCTTTGCAAACTCTGTCATGTCCATCCCAGATGGTTCTATTGTTACAAAATAGATGCAATTTTTCTTGATTGCTTGTGGTGTTCCACACATTAAGAGGTAACTTTCATCTTTTTCATACAGACCAATTGCTAGCTGCAATGCAGTTACTTGTACAAAGTTCCTAGATCCATCAATTACAAATGATCCTTTTGCAATGAACTGTCCGCTTGGGGCGGCAGTCTTGACCTGATCTGGTTTTATCCAGTATGCATTTAACCCATATACTCCTGCTCTCCATGCCCTGCTAAAACATACTGTAGCCTGTGCAACTTCTTTTACACTGACAAGATCATTTTCTGTACTTTCTCTTAAAAGAAAAAATGGCGATCCTACAATCTCTGCATGAAAGACCATGTCATTCTTGTTGAGATGTTTTCTTATCACAGCTGAATTTGAGGAGGCATCACGACCTCCTATTGCCAGACGATCATCTGATGTGATGAACCATCTGTATCTTTCAAACCACTCCTTCTTTTTTTGAACTGCAAATACGATAGAATTTTGTGCAACGCTTGCCTGTTTTTTGACAAGTTCTAAACTCTTCTCAGTTTTTTTCTTTTCCAAATTAATCGTGTCAGTCGCCCTCATCTGTTTCTTTGACTCGTTAAACAATGCAGAGGCAATTGCTTGTATTGATGACGTGGGATCAACTTTTATTTTTTCGCCATTGACATTTATCAAAAAAATGCCGCTCTCTCTTGCAGTTTGTGAGTTGTATTTATTCAATAGTGGCTGGATAGCTGGATCCTCAATCGATGTTATGCCTGTATATGATATGTCAAGAAGAGCCTTTGCAACACTAGAGATGGAGCTTGATCTTTCCTTTACTAGTAAAATTGCCTTATTCTGCTCTTCGAGTTTATGCTCAAGCTCTGTGATTTTCTGGTTTGCTGTGGTGGATTGCGATGACTTGCCATGTTCAAGAAGATTCTCTGAAAAGAGTGAATCCAGACCTTCCATGAAGCTGGATACCTTCAATACATTGGTCCTTTGATTCATATCGCCAAGAGGTATGGGGATAACGTCTGGATTCTTTGCATCGCGTATAATATATGCGTCATGATCCCCTATGATCACTTTGCTAATCAGGCCTTTTGTTGCCTGGAAGATATCTTCAACTTCTTTATCTGATAATGTATTTCCCAACTTGTCTGGATTCAAATTGCTTATTTTGATGATCTCTTCAGCATATTTTCCTGGCAGTCCTAATGTTCTTCCTATCCATCTTACAACTGGCGTCGAACTTGTTTTGATCTCTTCGATATTTTCTTTTGTAACTTCTAAAGTATTTAGTCCAGAAGATGGAGGCGGGACATAATTCAATCCCACTGCAAGCTTTCTGTGTCTGACATCAATTGAATGCAACAGGGAAAGAATTTTCATATCTTTGTTGCATAATATAATATTGCCATCTCCGAAGAACTCTCCAACCAAGATAAATTCTTGATCAAATCCTGAAAATGTCATGTAGACAATTCGTTCACTTCCAAGCTGTTTGATCTCTGATATCTTGCTGCGCAAAAGATCATTTCTTAATCGTTTTATCAGTCGGTTCTCCTCCATTTGATTTATTTTTATGCCAGTTATCCACAAACCAAAAGTTGAGAACATGATGAGTAAATCTGGCTTTTCTGCGTGATGTAATTTGAAAAGAATACTGTTGCGACTTACGCCATAAATATTGCTTACATAATAATCCTTTACTTGTTTATTCATCTCTGTAATCAGATAACGTAGTTCTATACCTGCAAGCGTCATGATACCTAACTCTGCTGGCCGCTGATTATACCTTTACTATTGCAACCAAACATTTTAAACGGGATTAAACCGAGTGATTTTGAAAATTTAGTTGGCAAGACATCCAAAGAAAAAGGGAGATGAAAAACCCGATGTTGATGATAATACAAAGGATAATCCTGTAGGCTCACCAGGTCCTGGCCAAACCGAGGAATCCAAGATAAAAGGTGGACTGGATAAATTATTCTGGTTGCGAGTAGGTATGGGAGTGCTAGCAGGATCCCTTTCTGCAATTATTGGAAGCAATCAAGCCGAGTCGTCTAGAGTAGGGCTAGGCTTTGGAATCATGATAATACTGTTTATTGTTTCATATGTGATAGCAAAATCCATGAAGATTCCTATTTTACCAACAGACAAGAAAAAACTCATTACAACAGGATATGGAAGCTATTTTCTAATGTTCATCTTTTGTTGGATATTGGTAAATACACTCATTCATCCAGAAGTGGGAATTGCAACAGTCAGGTAGTTCTAAATATTAATCAGTTTCAAGTAAATTAAATGTGGCAACATCGCACTCCTGGAATTCCTGATGAATTATTTGAAAGAGTAGAGGATGTACCAATTACAAAAGAGGAAGTTCGTGTTATCCAAATAAGCAAGGCAAGACTCTCAGCTGGACAGATAGTGTATGATGTTGGATGTGGAAGCGGATCAATATCAATCGAAGCTGCAAATCAAGTAGGATCTTCTGGCAAGGTCTTTTCAATAGACATTGATCCAAATGCAGTAGAACTTACAAAGAAAAACTTGGAAAAATTTCAGATTTCTAATGTGTCTGTCATCTTGGGAAATGCAATGCAAAAAATTGACGAGTTGCCAATGGTAGATGCCATATTTATCGGAGGCACTGGCGGAGAGACTGCTGAAATAGTAAAACTATGTGAATCAAAACTAAAACAAGGAGGCAGAATAGTGATAGGGACCATTCTAGTTGAAACACTATATTCTGTACTGAACATAATTGAAAAGCTAAAATTTTCATCAATTGATATTATTCAGGTAACTATATCCAAGAGCAAAAAAACTTCAACAGGTACCATGTTTCTTGCAAGAAATCCTGTTACCATAATATCTGCAACCAAAATCTAGATTTTAATTAGGTACAATTTTGATTGCAGTTAATGCCTGATCTTATCTGTGTTGGATGCGGACCTGGCGATCCAGAGCTTTTAACGGTAAAAGCAGTCAAAGCAATACAAAATGCCGAGGTTATAGTATGTCCTACCTCTAAAGAGGGAAAACCCAGCATTGTTTATTCCATAATTGAATCACTGGTAGACAAGTCCAAAAAACCTGAAGTTGTTAACTTGGTCTTTCCTATGGTAAAGGAAAAAGATACTCTGGAAAACAGTTGGCTCCAAAATGCCCAAGTCATTGCAGAAAAAGTTCTTTCTGGTAAAAAAGTAGTTTATCTTACAGTGGGCGATCCATATCTATACAGTACATGGATATACATTGATAGGGAATTACACGGAAAATATCCCGAGATAAAGATAAGCGTCATACCCGGAATTGTATCCATGTTTACCTTTGCATCCAAAGTGGGAATCAGTCTTGCAGAAGGTGCAGAAACCATGGCAGTGATTCCATCTTGCTATGATTTATCACGAGTCAAGGAGACTGCAAAAAATTGTGATACCATGATATTTCTAAAGGATGGAAGATATTTTGATCAAGTAATAACATTACTTCGAGAGGCTGGATTTCCTGACAGCTCAATTTTTGCAATTGGCCAAGATATCGGAACTGACCAGGAGATAATCAAAAAGTTGACTCTGGGTCAAGTTACAAAAGATACAATGACTACAAAATATTTTTCAATAATGGTGGTAAAACGTGCGTAAGGTATACTTTGTAGGCTGTGGCCCAGGTGATCCGGAACTGATAACAGTAAAAGCAAAAAAACTGATTCAAAAGGCTGATGTTGTAGTTTATTCCGGTTCACTCATTCCTCCTGGAATCATCAAGATGTGCAAAAAATCACAACTATACGATGCTGCAAAACTAGTCCGAGAGGATATCTTTAAGATTCTAAAAGACAATGCACTAAAAGGAAAACTTGTTGTAAGATTGCATGACGGGGACCCAAGTATCTATGGAGCAATAAGGGAGCAAACAGACAATCTCAAAAAAGAAGGAATAGACTATGAGATAGTCCCTGGAATTACGTCATTTTTGGCCTCAGCCGCTGCACTTGGGTGTGAGCTCACACTACCAGGTGTTACTCAAACAATCATTGTAACAAGGGCTGAGTCACGAACCAAGGTGCCAAAACGAGAGCAAATATCAGAACTTGCAAAGCACAAGGCAACTCTGATCTTTTATCTCAGCATTCATCTCATACCAAAAATTGTACAAGAAACAATCAAGGGTGGATATCCAAAATCAACACCTGTTGGAGTAGTTTACAGGGCAAGCTGGAATGATGAGAAAAAAATAACAGGAACACTACAAGACATTGCAAAAAAAATACGTGATGAAAAAATAACAAGGACTGCAATCATAATAATTGGAGATGTTGTCAATCCAAAATCATACGAGTATTCAAAACTCTATGACAAGACATTTACTCATGGATATCGAAAGGCCCAAGTAAAATCATAATGGGTTTACCTTGTTTTTAATTCCAATCTTTCTCAATTGTTTCTGAAATCTCTTGGCATCGCCTGATGCATAAATTTTCAATCTAGATTTCTCTGATTTGTGTTTTAATATTTTTGCAACGTGTTTAGCTACTATGTCTGCTGGATCTAAAAATGTTATGCCTGGGAATAATTCTTTTAAAATTGGCACAAGAAATGGTAGGTGTGTGCTTGATAGTGTAAATACATCTACATTATTTTCTAAATGTGGTTTGATGATTTTTTGTATGATGTTTTTTGATACTTGTTTTTGTGAAATAAATTTTCCAGACTCGACAAGGTCTATAAGTCGTGTTGCATTAATCTTTGTAACATGAATTTTGGATGAAACATTTTTTCTTATGTATTTATCAAGAATTTTATTTTTGACAACTGCTTTTGTTGCAAGTATTCCAATTTTTCTAGATTTTGTTTTGGATGCAGCCTCCTTTAATGGTGGAAACACTCCAATGATTTTGTCTTTTTTTTCAAGATGTAACAATAATGATGGTGTGTTTGAGCCAACTACGATAACATCCGGATCAAATTCTTTCAGTAATTTCGAAATTGTGGACTTTATTATTTTGTCAAGTTGAGATACCGTCTTGGTTCCATATGGATAATTTTTTTGGTCTGCAAAATAGATGATTTCTGCATTGACTCTTTTTTGTATTGGTTTTATCACTGAAAGAGAACCAAGGCCAGAATCAAAGACTGCTATCTTTGCCATGATACCATGGAATCATAAAAAGTCTGATTTACGTTTTGTTAGCTAAATTTAGCCTAATGTTGAGTATAATATACACCGGCCATTAAGAACCAACTTTTGGACTACCCCGCATGACCGGCTTCGATAAGACCTGGACTCGACCAGAGTCTGTTGGTTTAACCGAAAAATTACGTGAAACTGTAAAACCACAAGGTGCACTCAAACCTAGGATAGAGAGCGCCGTGAACAAGTTACAGGGTCAAATATCGAAGATGGATTCTATGTTGGGCAAGCTGAGAGAAAGAGATGCTCAGTTGTTCAAGAGAATCGTAGCCGCAATGCAACATCACGATGCAGCAACAAGTAGAGTTCTGTCAAACGAACTA
>JAGWGU010000058.1 GCA_028867275.1 Nitrososphaerota archaeon | reverse complement strand
AATACTATGCAAGTTTTTTGGTGATTAGGTAATTTAGATATGCAAGATTGGAGTCAAGCGGGCGTATACATACCATTGATGGTAGGATTGATACCAGGATTCATTTACTGGTGTGTAATTACCGCAAAGAAACACAAGTAAATCAACCAAATCTTTTATCTTCTTTTTATAATTATTATCAATTAACGCAAGTTTAGTAGAACCTTCTAAACTATGTTGTATAGATTATGATATGCTGTATGTGATTAATCCCCTTTTGGAACTAGAATAGATATGAAAACTCTGTTATTTTCAAGTTTATTGATTATGATATTATTTACAACAAATATTGTCTGGGCTGATCTTCCGTCCCCAACAAGTCTCAAAGCCGAAATACCTCAAACAACATATTCTTACAAAGCAAGTAATGGTACTACTGTAGTACTAGGTGAAGTTCAAAATGACAACGATATTCCAATCTATAAGGTGACTGTATACGCCAAATTCATGAATAGTGATGGAACCAACATAATAGAATCTAAAACTGGAACGACACTTCTCCAAGTAATTCCTCCTCATGGTACAGCTCCCTTTATGATCTCTTCTACAAAGTCTGACCCGTCAATTGCTACTGTCCAAGTAAATATGGGACCATTTGATTCATCATCGATAAAACAGCAGGTGTTGGATATTTCACCAGGGCTTTTACAAGTCTCTGATAAACTAATTCTTTCTGGCAATGTGCATAATAACGGTGCACAAAAATCACTTAACACTAAAGTCTATCTGGTTTTATATGATGCATTTCAACGGGTGGTTAGGATAGGTGTATCTAATCCAATTGATGTTGATCCTGGAAAAGATTCACAATTCAGTGTTACATCTGATTTAGACCCTAGAGCGACATCATATCTGCTTGTTGCAGAATCTGATGTGTATCAATCAAAATCAACTCCTAAGAATAATTTTCAAACACTACCAGTGATTGTGAGTAACACCATGATCACTGATCCTAATGGCACTTCGTATTCTACTATACCGGTGAATGCATCTGTAAAAATAACTAGCAACCTCAATCATATACTCAATTCTACACAGCCATTCATCTACTATGTCCAAGTCAAACAATTCAGCGGTCAAGTTGAATTTATCGGAAAATATGAAGGAATATTTCTTGGCCCAGAAGATCAAAATGTATCTATAGACTGGAAACCGCATACGGCAGGATCATATTTTGTTGAGACTTATGTGTGGAATTATGATGCTGTTCCTCTTTCTTCTGCAGTACCATCAATCAATGTAGTACTTGTTAAATGACAAGGTCCTGAATACAAGATATCAGTCATGACTAGATTCAAACTTGTGGCTTTGGGCGGTACATTTGATATTATTCATAGAGGACATCTAGAACTCTTAAGAAATGGATTCTCAATTGCATCCAAGGTTATCATAGGCCTAACCAGTGATGAGCTTGCAATAAAGAAAGGAAAAAAACTAGACCATAATTACTCTAAACGATACAAGGCATTAGAAGATGCAATCAAAGAAAATTTTCCAAATTCCAAGTATGAAATAAGTAAACTTGATAATGATTTTGGTCCTGCGGTATTGGAAAAAGAGGTGGAAGCATTGATAGTAAGCGAAGAGACTTCATCAAAAGGCAATGATCTGAATAAGCTACGATCTAAAAGAAACTCCCCACCAGTTGAGGTGATAATAGTTCCCATGACTCTTGCCAAGGATGGTACACGTATCTCTACAACAAGAATAAAGAGATCTGAGATTGATGCTGACGGCAATATACTTAGTTGACAAACAACTTTTCAATCTTTGAGTAGGTTCCATAAAACTCTAAAATGTCTGGTAAAGTATTGAAAGAATTAACAGACCGAATGTTTAACAAAATGTCTTCAGACATTACAGGTCTAAAGGAAGGTCTTGATCCTGAAAATATAGCTCTCTGGTACAATAAAGTAATTGAAGAAGCAAAGGAGATGGCACCTCCATGGCTTGTGGATAAAATTGGTGTAAAACAAGATCCAATCCTTTATCTAAAATTTAATCTCAATATATCAAAACGAGCAGTTCGTTATCTTATGATGGCAATATCAAATAATCTCGATGACATGCCATATACGACTAGGTTATATTTTCTCAAAGTACAGGAACTAGTGACTCAAGAAATGGACAAGTCTCTTGTCTAAAATTACTTTTTTGTTATTTCCACAACATCTTCACGAACTTTGGTCTCTGTGATCCTGTTTGTACCATCAATTACCGACTGGATAAAATCTGCAAAAGACTCTGCCTGAAACTTGTCTTTGAAAAGTATGCTGTGGGCAGACTTGTCTTTTAGAGATATTATTATCTCATTTTCAATTATCTCTAAAATTCCATTGATGTAAATCTCGTTATCATCTTTTATGTATATTAAACTAGCAAGTTTCTGTGCTTCATAGCTATCTGCACATGTGATGTCTTTTTTCATATTGATTAATCAAACATGAACTTGTCTACTTCGTCTTTTGCTTTCTCTCGCTGCTTTCTGAACTCTGATAGAAAAGGCTTGATAGCATCTTTGAGGTTACACTTACATTCTCCACATAGTAATTGCCCACCCTTGCACTTTCTTGCTCTCTCATCAGATTCTTTTTCCGTGTCAAAAAAGTACCTCAGGTACCAAAATACTGGACATATGTTAAAGTTGGCACCAAGTTTTCTCTGAAGCTCAACAGTGGGCTGACCACCGGTAAATGTACTTGAGATTTTTTTGTCTATTACTTCATCACTGTCAGTAGTAAATATGGCAGTCTCGGGAATTGAAGAAGACATTTTTCCTTGCATGCCAAGTCCTGGCAGAAACTTGGAGTGGATTTGTGCAGGTTTTGGATATCCCAACTTTTCAGCAATGTCTCTTGTTACCCTCCAATAAGGATCCTGGTCTATTGCAGCAGGTATGAGAACCGGTGTAGGACGTCCCTCAATTATTGATGGCAAAAAACAGGGTGCTGACTGTATTGGTGGAAATCCAATCATGCCTATGTTTGTGGAATTTTCAAATCCAAAAACAGCTTTTACAGTAGAATAGGTAATTTTTTTTGCTATCTCAAGTGATATAGGGTAAATTCTCTTGATGTCTTTTGTATCAATTAGGATCTTTGTCTTTTTTGGGTTAAATCCAATAGCTATGATGTCCAGAATATTTTCATGTGTAAATTTTGATACATCATCCATTGATTTTCCATCACTGTAGAGAAATTTTTCATCATCAGTTAATTGAAATATCAAATTGACATCAAATTTTTCTTGAAGATATTTTGTAAAAATCCATGGGAGAAGGTGACCCATGTGAATTTTACCTGATGGACCCCTTCCGGTGTATAGGTAAAACTTGTTTCCCTTCTCGTACTCTGTTAAAATCTTGTCCAAATCTCTGTGGCTGAAAAAGTAACCCAACTTTAACATTGGATGAACTTCGCCAGTTATCTTTTCAATGCGTGCTTCTAATTCAGGAGAAATTTTCTCTGTGCCAAACTTCTGCATGAGTTTATCATAGTCAATATCTCCCTCTACGCTCCAAGGAGTTACTGTAAACTCTTCAGATGACATTCATGATTCAGTTAGGTTAAGGTTTAAAAAGTCTTTATTGTATGACAGTTGAAATGTGCTAAATAATTTCTGATAGTCTTTATACTCTGTTTTAATATACAATAAATCTGTGATATCTTATGGGTAAAGATAACAACAAGATTGCTCTGCTAATATCCATAGCTAGCATCATTATTGTTGCAGGTTATGTCATTTCTACTGTTACATCTAATACATCCGTACATAATACTTCTTCATATGTGGGAGTAAAGCGAGACATTTTTTTATTCACCTCAGAAATGGCAGAGTTTAATGAAACCCGGATGGGTATGCCAAAAGATACCTTCACCCCCGATACAATATCTGCGTATAAAGGTGATACATTGGTAATTCATTTTTTTAATGCTGAGGCTGAAGGAGGCGATAAACATTCATTTACAATTTACAGCAAGCCGTATAATGTTAACATAGTCTTGGATCCTGGTCAGAACAAAACAGTTACCATTAATGCTAATACTACTGGAATATATCAATACATTTGTACATTTCATCCTCCCACCATGACGAGACATTTGGTTGTTCTGGAACCTACAAAGTAGATATTTGATACTACATCATTCGTAATTTACACTAAAACTAATCTGGTTTATTTAAACTACAAAAAGTATGCTTTAAAAAGTCTTTTTGGCTTTTTGTGATAATGTCACAAGTTCTGCATCCAATTGAGCAAAAAATTCTCAAGACCTTAAATGATAAGAAAAACCTGACACCGGAGGAACTTGCTACTATAACAAAACTTTCACTAGATCAGATACGACGAGGCATCGAATGGCTCAAATTCAAAAATTTAGCCAGTGTTGTGGAATCGGAAAAAAATCTTATAACACTTGGAAAAAGAGGAACTGAAGCCTTTGAAAAGGGGTTTCCTGAAAGACAGCTGATCAACCATCTAAGGTCGCTAGATGGATATTCATGTGAAATGAATGATGTGAAAAATTTCCTAAAAAATGAATTCGGACCAGCTATTGCAAATGCAAAGAAGAATGGGTGGGTTGAGATTCATGAAAATCGAATCATGCTAAAGGGGTATCATGATGTTACATCAGAGGAAAAAATTATCAAAACTATATCAAAAAATCCTACGGGAATTTCTCTTGATGAATTTGAAGACAAGAATGCAGTAGAGTCACTGAAAAAAAGACCCGAGTTTATTGTTGTCAGTTCAAAAAAATCTGCTTTGGTAAGTCTAACTGAAAATGGTATTGAAGCAGCCAAAAGTGTACCAGATAATATTGATTTTGAAAGTGTATCTGAGACATCAACTGGGGTAGAACCAGGAGCAAAAGTCGTAAGAGCAATAGATGTTGAAGCCACTGCTCCTATAATATTTGCAGCAAAGAGTCATCCATTAAGAGATGTTATAGATGAAGTCCGAGAAATATTTGTCAGTCTTGGATTTTCTGAAATAATTGGAAATAACGTCCAGTCTAGCTTTTGGAACTTTGATGCTCTCTTTACACCACAAGACCATCCTGCAAGAGAGATGCAAGATACTTTTTACCTCAAAGATGTAAAAGCAAATAATATCGCAAAACCTGATCAGATAAAAAAAGTATCTGATGCACACAAGAAGGGTTGGAACTATCAATGGCAAAACGAGGAGGCAAGAAAACTTGTTTTAAGAACGCATACTACATGTGTAACCATTCGAGCTCTTGCTGACCAAAAGCACGATGAGGCACGATTATTTTCAATAGGTAGGGTATTTAGAAATGAAAAACTAAGTTACAAACATCTTGCAGAGTTTCATCAAGTAGAGGGAGTTGTAGTTGGCAAAAATGTTACACTACGAGACCTAATGGGACTGCAGACTGAGTTCTATCATAAAATGGGAATCAAGAAAATTAAATTCTGGCCCACATTCTTTCCGTATACTGAACCGTCATTGCAGTCCATGATATACAACGAAAAACTTGGCAAGTGGGTAGAGTTGTTTGGTATGGGAATTTTTAGGCCAGAGGTAACAAAACCGCTTGGAATTAAAAATCCGGTTCTAGCATGGGGTGGAGGAATAGAAAGAATTGCCATGTTACGATATGGTCTAGAAGATGTTAGAGAGTTGTATGAAAACAAATTTGGTTGGTTGAGGAGTGTACCGAAATGCCAGTAGTCACACTATACTTCAACCGAATAAAAAAAATTCTTGGCAGGAGCATTCCTAAAGGGAAAATTATTGACACTTTGCCGTTCATTGGGCTAGATATTGAAGATGAGACAACAGATCATGTCAACGTAGAATACAGCCCAAATAGACCGGATTATTCTACTGATTATGGAATAATTACAGGTCTTCAGGGGCTACTTGGAATAAAACTTGGTATGCCTGTATTGAAAATAAAAAACGGAAAATATTCCATAAAAGCTGATCCTTCTGTATGCAGAGTAAGACCGTATGTTACAGCAATAGAGGCAAGAAATGGCAAGCTGGATGATGAAACAATAAGGCAAATAATTACAATGCAAGAAGATCTTCATAATGGATTAGGTAGAAGACGAAAGAAAGCATCTATTGGAATACATGATATTGAAAAAATAAAATTCCCGTTATACTACAAAACTGTAACCAGAGAACATAGCTTTATTCCTCTTGAATCGGATGTATCGATGACTGTAAAAGAGATACTAGAAAAAACAGAGACAGGGAAAAAATACAAGCACATCCTGGATGGACATGCCAAAGTTCCTATTGTTGTGGATTCAGATGAAAAAACTATATCACTTCCTCCTGTTGCCAACGCAAAACTTACAGAAATGAATACCAAAACACGTAATTTACTTGTAGAGGTTACCGCAACTGACAAGAACGCTGCAGAGGGAGTCCTTGCAGTTATTGCAAATACTTTACAGATTGCAGGATTTCAATTATATTCGGTAAAAATAACTGGAGCAGGAAATTCCACTCCTGTGCTAAAATCTCGAGATCTTGTGCTTGAGCCTGATCTTGTAAACAAGACCCTAGGAATTGAGATATCCAACCAACTCATAGTAAAGTCTCTTAAAAAAAGTAGACTGGATGCAAAGTTGAGAGGCAAGAAAATTGTATGTAGTATCCCAAGATATAGGACAGATATTTTTGGAGTAATGGATCTAGTAGAGGAAGTTGCTCTTGGTTATGGAATTCAAAATCTTACACCCACAATGCCTGAATCAGTCTCTGCAGGGGAGAGAAATCATACCACCAAGACACTTGAGACTGTTCGCTCGCTAATGATTGGACTGGGGTATCTTGAAGTGATGAACTTTGAGCTTACAAGCAAAGAAATTCTATATGATAAAACTGGTAGGGAATCGTCCAAGATAATATCTGTCGCAGATTCAAAAAGCCAAGAGCACATTATTTTGCGTGACATGTTACTTCCTGGCATGATGGAAGTGTTATCAAGAAATATTCATGAGTCATATCCTCAAAAAATATTCGAGATTGGAACTGTATTTGAAAAAGACTCTCTAATCAAAGAAGGAATTCATCTAGCTTGTCTTAGCGCACATAAAGATGTCAACTTTACAGAAGTAAAATCTGTTTTACAATCTCTTCTTAAGACTGGTTTTAATCTATCTTGTAATACTGTGCCGCAAAAGGAACCAATGTACGTTGATGGAAGAACTGGCAGTATTGTGATCAATGACAAGAAGATTGGTTCGTTGGGAGAGATAGACACCAAAGTCGCTGATAATTTCAAGCTCCGAACTCCAGTAGCTGGATTTGAGATTACACTCACCGACCTTTTGTTTTAGAGGTTTTAGGCCTTGGAAGATGTGTGTAGAATCAACTCTTTGTATATTGTTGGGTCCGAATCTTACTAAAAAATTAAATATCCACTTGTGATTGTAAATGTGTTGAAATCTATTATATTTTCAATTCTGAGTATTGTTTTATTAACATCCATGGTTGTCCCTATGTCTTACTCACAGGAACAGACTGCAAATCAAACCAATGTTTCTTCTAATCTAACAAGCACCATTTCTGAAACCAATGTAGGCCAGCAAGTTTCAGATTTTGTTCATAACGCTACCGCTCTTTTCAAACAACAAAGGGAAGAAACACTTAGTGCAATTAAGGACTGTCATGAAAAAATTCGAAACGCCACCTCTGATGAAAGATCTCAAGTTGCTGATGAATGTAAAACCACCCTGAAAACAATCACTGAAAAATACCAAGATGCAAGAAAACAATTTCAGCAATTATTCAAACAATTCAGAGAGAACATACTTGTTCTAAGAAATGAAGCACAAGGTATGCATGTATCACCACAAGAAAAAGAAATGGCATTGAAAAATATCGACAAGGAAGCGGTTAAGAGTGGATTTACAGGTTTGTCTCAAAAACATATGAAAGGAATGGGAGAAAATGAAACAAAAGGTGTTGATAAAGCATCAAAACACATGAATGAAAATAATGCCACGTCAAATGAACCTAGTCAACATGGAAAACGTTGATGCGGGTCAAATTTTCAAAAAAATTTAGAATCTAGTGGAAAGTTCATCCTATTTGTAAAGATCGCAGTTTTGTGTTTATTATGCATGAATCTTGAAAAAATCTCGTCCTGAAAGGAAAATCCGTGTAAATAAACTTCTCAAAGGTATGAGTGTTGCCAATTACGTTCAAAATCCCTGAATACTAATCAATCACAATAAATTACTGACTGGAAAATATCATATCGCCCCAATATGCACGCAGACGGACTGGGATGATGAAATATGATTTTTGGTCCACCCAGCCGTGCTACAGGGCACCCCGGTAATAGAACAAGATGAGGATTAGGCTAATAGTACCAATGACTCTATGTGAGTCAGAACCGGGGAACATTCTTT
>JAGWGU010000057.1 GCA_028867275.1 Nitrososphaerota archaeon | reverse complement strand
CCTGAAGCCTTTACAACATTAGCAATATTTGCTTCGTTGATTTCCTTCTTTTGTTTGTGCAAAAGCAACGCAGCGTATACGTATTCCATTGTAAACAAATTTTGCAAGAGGCATAATATAAAACTATGGAGACTTGGAAAAAATAAATCTGAATTGATTTTCCTAGTTTAAGATCTTAAGACCTCGACAGATCGAATACATGTATTTCTTCAAGTCTTTATCATAAAGCGTATCCATTCTTTGTTTTAAGACTCGCTTTGCTTGTTCCCTTTCTGCACCATCAGGTAAAGAAAGTACGTTGTTAATCAATTCAGGTATTGATTCTCTAACCCAACCAGAAATAATATTATGAATGTTTTTGTGGATTTTTTCAACTGGGTCATTATTCACATCAAATACTCCAGTGAAATTATTGTGTTCTACTCTATAGATTAAAGCAAATATGCATTCTTTAGGATTTGGATTTTTCAAAAGTTCAAGTGATTGAGGTCCAGCTTTTCCCTGAGATACTTTGTTCTTCAAGCCTACTGGATTTATTATCATTCCATTAACTCCTATATTGGAATTTTCTACTCCTGTTACAATTCCCACAACAATATCCTTATGTTCGCCGTTAGGCTTTGATGTAAAGACATAATCTCCTTCTTTCCAGCCCTTTTTTGCAAACATGAGAAACTTTCCTAATAAATCATATTTAATGTGTTGCTTCAGAATGCTTAATATCAGTCAGAAGAAAAAATTGTGAAATGGACAAGGACCAGATCCTTTCAAAGTTTTCCACTGATCCGGATAGATACTACAAGGTCGCATTGTTTGAAAGTGAAGGATTCAGGAGAAAAGCATGTGTCAAATGCCACAGGTTTTTCTGGACTTTGGATGATGGGCTTAGCCTGTGTCCTGATCACATAGAGAACAGTTATTCATTTATTGGAGACCCGCCTACAAACAAGAGATTCGATTACACTCAAGCATGGAAGGAAGTAGAATCGTTCTTTGTACAAAACAATCACAAATCAGTTGGACGATATCCAGTAGTTTGCAGATGGCGTGATGATCTATACTTTACAATTGCATCTATTGTAGACTTTCAGAGAGTGATGGGTTCCAAAGTAGTCTTTGAGTTTCCTGCCAATCCATTAATTGTTCCTCAGACTTGTCTTAGATTCAAAGACATTGAAAATGTAGGAGTAACTGGAAGACATTTTTCTAGTTTCTGCATGATAGGACAACACAGCATACCAAATTCACATGGATATTGGAAGGATAGATGTGTAGAGCTTGATTTCAAACTTCTCACAGATAGATTTGGAATTAATAAAAAAGAAATAGTATTTGTAGAAGACGTCTGGGCAGGAGGTGGGTCTTTTGGCTCATCACTAGAATATTTTGTTAGAGGATTAGAACTTGGCAATGCAGTATTCACTGAATTTCAAGGAGATCTAACCAACTACTCAACCTTAGATCAAAAGATTATAGACATGGGTGCAGGTCTTGAGAGATTCGCATGGATAACAATGGGAACTCCTACCGCGTATGATTGTTGTTTTGGGCCTATAACAAAATACATGATAAACAAAATAGGCATTGATACAGATTCAAGCACAATCTCCAAGTATTTCATGTCAATAGCAAGAGCTCTCTCGGAATCAGATGATATTTCAATAGTCAGAAAGACAGCTGCAAAAATTGCAGGTTTGGACGAAACAAAACAAGATAGAATGATTTCTCCACTTGAGGGAGTCTATATGATAGCTGATCATTTGAGGACTCTTGTCTTTGCAATTTCGGATGGTGCACTACCAAGCAATGTAGGAGGAGGATACAACTTGAGGATGATCCTCAGAAGAACACTAGCAACTATTGATAGATTTGGCTGGAATTTTGATCTCAATGACCTCATTGATCTTCACATAGATTATCTAAAGTCTACATATCCAGAACTTGAGCAAACCCGCAATGATGTAAAAGCAATAATCGAGGTAGAGAAAAATCGTTACAGCGAGTCAAGAGTTAGAATGAAAAACATGGCAACTACTCTCAAGACACAAAACAAGAAACTATCAGTGGACGATCTCATTAGACTGTATGAATCGGATGGTATAACTCCAGATTTTCTCAAAGAATATCAGATAATATCAGAGATTCCTTCGACATTTTATGAGAGACTATCAGACTTGCATCAATCTGAGAAAACTGAGAAAAAGGAAGAGTTGAATTTAGAAGGTATTCCTGACACAGATTTACTGTATTACAAAGATGATCCGCATGAGTTTGAGGCCAAAGTACTTAAAGTAATTAAAAACAAATTTGTCATACTTGACAAGACGTCATTTTATGCAAGGGGAGGAGGACAAGAGCCAGATCATGGGAAAATTGCAGAGTTTGATGTTATAGATGTAAGCAAACATGGAAATGTCGTATTGCATGAGATTAAAGACGGAGTGCCAAAAGAAGGCATTGTTGTAAAATGTAAAATTGATTCAATGAGAAGATATGGAATAACACGAAATCACACCAGCACTCATGTTCTAAATGCATCTGCCAGAAATATTCTAGGTTCGTGGATCTGGCAACATTCTGCTTTCAAAGATGTAGATTATGCAAGACTAGACATCACACATCATTCAAATCTTACAGAAGAAGAGATAACGAAGATAGAAGATCTTGCAAACACCACAGTAAGAAGAGATATTCCGATTTTGATCAACCAATTTGAAAGAGGTGAAGCAGAGCAAGAATATGGTTTTAGAATTTATCAAGGAGGAGTAGTTCCAGTAAAATTAGTACGAATTGTGAACATAGAAGGATTTGATGTTGAAGCATGCGGTGGAACTCATGTTCAGAAAACAGGAGAACTAGGATTGATAAAAATCACTAAAGCTGAAAGAATTCAGGATGGAGTAGTTAGACTAGAATTTATGTCTGGTGAATCTGCACTAAAATACACCCAAACTCAAGATAGAAAAATTTCACACATAGTAAAATCTCTTGGTTCAAGTAAAGAAAAGATATTAGAATCATTTGAACATGCAATAAAAGACTCTGATGATGCAAAAAGAAGGCTAAGACAGATAATCAAGAGAACATCAGATACATCTGCAAGAGAGGCCATCTCTCAAGCAAAGAATCTTGGAAAAGTCAAACTCTATTCCATAGTAGATGAAGAACTTGATGAGGAGTTTCACATATCAGTTGGAGAGATTGCAACCAAGATTGACAAATCCTTGATTTATTGTGTATTAATAGTGAAAAATGAATCAATCAAGATAATATCATTCTCAGGTGCTGATGCCATTCATACCAAGAAAGCAGGAGATCTAGTAAGAGATGTTTCAAGAGTACTTGGTGGTTCGGGTGGTGGAAGAGATACATTTGGTCAGGGAGGAGGAAAAGATCTATCAAAGCTAAAAGATGCTCTACTTACCATAGAGAAGTCAATTATTGGAGAGCGATAACAAATGGATTGGATGGCACTCGAAGAAAAATGGAGACGCAAGTGGGAAGAAGAAAAATATTTTGAGACTGATCCAAATAATAAAAAAAAATTCTTTGTCACTGTAGCATATCCATATCCCAATTCTCCTCAGCATGTTGGACATGGAAGGACATACACCCTGGCAGATGTTCATGCAAGATTCATGCGCATGTTAGGTTACAACGTATTATTTCCCATGGGATTTCATTATACAGGAACACCAATTTTGGGCATGGCACGAAGGGTTCAAGATAATGACATAAAACTGCTCGAAACATTCCGCACTTTGTACAAGGTCCCAGATGATAAGATAAGAGAATTTACAGAACCTGTAAAGATTGCAGATTATTTCCATCAGGAGATAAAAACAGGAATGATCGAAATGGGATATTCGATAGACTGGAGAAGAGAGTTTACTACAATAGATCCAATATATAGCAAATTTATCGAATGGCAATTTGGCAAACTAAAAGAAAAAAATCTCATAATTCAGGGTACTCATCCTGTAGGATGGTGTCCAAAGGATCAAAATCCAGTATCACAGCATGACACACAAGGTGATGTAGAGCCAAGCTTTACAGAATATACAATCATCAAATTCAGATATGACAAATATATTATTCCTACTGCAACATTACGACCCGAAACTATTTTTGGCGTAACAAACATCTGGATAAATCCAGATTTTGTTTATGAAATAGTACAGGTTGACAATGAGACATGGATAGTAACTAGTGAATGTGCAAGAAAGTTAGAATTTCATAATAAAACAATAACAAGACTGGATAAAATATCAGGCAAGGAACTAGTAGGAAAGAAAGTCCATGTTCCTGAAAGAGACGATCAGGTTTTAATTTTGCCAGCAAGTTTTGTCAAAAGTGAAAACGGCACTGGCATTGTAATGTCTGTTCCTGCACATGCTCCTTTTGACTATCAAGCCCTAGAGGATCTCAAAAAAGAAGTTACAAAGTATCCGAGCCTCTCTGAGATTCAAAATATCAAGGCAATACCAATAATTGAGACAGAAGGTTATGGCCAGATTCCTTCACTAGACATGATAACCAAATTTCAAATTGAAAATCAAAACAGTTCAAAGCTTGAAGAAGCTACCAAGGAGATATACTCAAAGGAGTTTTACGGTGGTAAGTTAAAACAGAATACAGGAAAATTTGCAAACAAAACAGTCTCAGAAGCAAAAGATGAAGTAAAAAAATGGATGTTGCAAGGTGGAAATGCTGATATCCTATACGAATTAAATGAAATTCCCATAAGATGTAGATGTGGTACGGAATGCGTAGTAAAGATCCTCAGTAACCAGTGGTTTCTCAACTATTCAGATCCCGAATGGAAGGCAAAAGTGCATGCATGGATAAATGAGATGAAGATTCTTCCAGAGGAAATTAGAAATGAGTTTAACAATGTGGTTGATTGGCTCAGGGAACGAGCATGTGCAAGACAGCACGGTTTGGGAACAAAGTTGCCTTGGGATAAAAATTGGATAATAGAAAGTCTTTCTGATTCTGTAATTTACATGGCATACTACACCATAGCAAAATATGTAAACAACAAAGAGATTACGCCAGAAAATGTATCTGATGTTTTTTTTGATTACATATTCTTGAACAAGGGAAATCCTGATAGCATATCATCACAGTGTAAAATATCACCTGGGCTTTTAGAAAAGGTAAAAAACGAATTCCAGTACTTTTATCCAGTTAATGCAAGACATTCAGGAAGAGATTTGGTACCAAACCATCTGACATTTTTCATCTTCAATCACATAGCAATATTTCCAAGAGAATACTGGCCTGAAGAAATCGTAGTCAATGGGTCAGTCCTCATGGACGGAAAGAAGATGTCCAAGTCAGAGGGAAACATAATTCCACTCAGAGATGCCATAAGAAACCATGGCGCTGATTCAATCAGGCTTACGATTTTAATTTCTGCAGAGCTATTGCAAGATGCAGATTTCAACCAAGAGGCAGTCAAGGGAATAAAAAGTAAATTAGAAAACATGTTAGAAGAGTGTTCAAGATATAGATCTGTACACAACACCAAACTTGAGCAAGAAGACAAGTGGATAAAAAGTAAAGTAGAACAGTTGGTCCTAAAAACAACCTTCTCAATACAAAAAATGAGATTAAGAGAGGCACTGCATTTTATATTATACGAGTTTGAGTCAGACCTTCAATGGTATATGAAACGAGCCCTTGCAAAGAAAAGAGACAACTTTATTGGAATTTTGCACGAGATAACTTCCATACGAGTATCAATGATGTCACCTTTTGCTCCATATGCATCAGAAGAGATGTGGTCAAGACTAGGAAATACGGGCATTGTATCAAAATCTCCTTGGCCAACACATCATGAGAACATGGTTGATTTTGAATCAATTCAATCTGAGAACTTACTAAAGAATACAATTGATGATATAAAGAACATAATCAAGGTCACAAAGATCACTCCAAAAAAAATAACAATCTACACATCTGCTCAGTGGAAAGTAAAAGCATATCAGAAAATTTTATCAAAGATTGTGGCAGGAGAAGTCAACATAGGCACTCTGATAAAAGGCCTCATTGTAGACAAGGAAACAGAAGATGTAAAAAAAGATCCAGATTTTGTGAAAAAAACAGTTAACGATATACTGTCAGAATCACAAGAAGAGCGAGAATCAAAGAACAAGATTGGTCTTATTGATGAGAAGAAAATTCTTTCAGAGCTTGATTCATTAGTACAAGCAGAGTTTGGAATCACATCGCAAGTATTTTCAGAATCAGATCAAGACAAGTATGATCCAAAAAATAAATCGAGGACATCAAGACCATACAAACCAGCTATCCTAATTGAATAATAATTGCCACATGTTTTTATTAGGTCATTTTAGGTATAAGATCGTTTGAAGATAGCTATAGTAGGCATAGGGGTTGCCGGAGCATATCTCCTTGCACGATTAAAGAATCAACATGAGGTAGTAGGTTTTGAAAGATCTACTCTGGAGAATCATGATTCCATATGTGCTTGGGGTACATCAAAAGCACCAATGGAAGAATTTTCAAAAAAGGTTGGCCTTGATTTTAATGATTATGTAATTCACGATGGAAAACAAATGTACGTTGACATGGGTTTAGAAAGATTTCAAATTAAGCTCAAAGGACTCTGTACTTACAACAAGATTGGATTGATAAAGGACATGGCAGATGGATGCAAGATACATTATGGTGTTGTCCCTAAGTTACAAGATTTAGAGTCAGAGTTTGACATGATTATAGATTCCACAGGATTTCATCGATCATATCTTCCCAGACTTGCAAGAGATTTCCATTTACCAACATTTCAGTACAAGGTAGAATATGAAAACGGTGTACCATTTGATGATTTTTATCTCAAGCCATTTTCCTCAATTAGTGGGTATTTCTGGTATTTCCCACTAGGGGACAAAATTGCTCACATTGGTGCTGGTGATAAAAATAGAAATCACATAGTTGAGACCAATGCGTTCTTAGAGAAATATGGTGGAAAAGTCATAAAGACGGTTGGAAGACCAATACGTCTTGCTACTCCAGACCTCTGCGAGCCATTTTATCAGGGAAAAGTAGTTGGCGTAGGCGAATCCATAGGAACCGTATATCCCCTGTTGGGTGAAGGAATAATTCCAAGTATGACATGTGGAGATATTTTTGTCGAGACATTGGGCAATAATGAAAAATATAGACAAAGGGTCCTTGAAAAATTTGCAATCTATTCAAAGGTGTTAGCATTTGTAAGAAACAAAATGGATAACAAGTTTGGTATTATGAAAAATTTTGTAGACATGTTATCGATTTACAGATACATGAAGAAAAACGAAAACAGATTTGGCATGGAAATTAAAATGACAGACATGATGAAAGTAGCAAGAGCCTAGAATTACATACTCACATAGCCGAAATTTTCTCTTGTTGTTCTATTTGAATTCATAGTATAATCATAAATCATCTTAGAATATTCCAGTAAAACATCTTTCATTTCATCATGAGATTTTGCAAAGTAAAACCCAGGACAATCACCTGTAAATTGAAACGTAGCATGAACCCTAACCTTTCCTTTTTCATTTTCAAGCCATGATGAAAACGGATACAGATAGCACACTCCTGGTCTAGACGGATGGAGGCCACAATAGCCTTTTTCATCAAGAAACCTACATTTGACATATGTTCCATCTTCAGATTCTTTTTCATCTTCTCTACGTTTTAGATTTATCATGGTCATTACTACGGGGTTTCCTGTAGGTCCCTTTTCTTCCCATGTGGCTATGTTGGCCTCCTTTTTTATAAAATCAGATATTTTATCATATTTTAGATTTTTGCTTATTGTTATCAGATCATTACTTGTAAGTGGCAACCTTCCTTGTCTGTTACAGCAATTATGACAATCAGGCCAATAACATTTCCATAAGACATAACCATTTTCATCTTGCAGATATGGAATATGAAAAATTACATCGTTGATCTTTATCTGAAAATCCGAAACATTTGTTTTCCTACCCAAAATAAAATCTTGAATTATTGGCTCAATTTTCCAGTTTTTAGATAATAGATCTAAGGCCTCTTCAATATTTGATTTCATCAACTAATAAATTGAGATCGGAACTTTTTGAACGTTATCAATGCTAGAAGAGAAGGGAAAGTATGCTTCCGCCACCCAGAATCGAAGATTTGTCTGGGAGAAAGTCATGTGGCCATTAATCTTAGAATTGAATGCAACTAGTTTTACCAGTCAACAATACAAGAAGAGACGTGACCAAGTATGCAAAGAGCTTAGTATACCATCTTCTCGAATCGCAGGAGGTTTTGTGTCGTTATTGTTAAAGGGAATTTTATACAAAGAAAATGATCTTTACTCTATTCATTACAGATTAATTCCTTACATGAGACTTGGTGCAAATTGTGATTACGCCACTGCAGTTCGTGAGGCTAGTACAAAATAATATATTCTCAAGAAATACCAGTCGTCTCGGTAGCCCGATAGTCTAGTGGCCAAACAATTTTGGGTTAGGGATCTCAGGCTCTGGATCTTACGAGAGGACACCTGGGGACGGCAGTTCGAATCTGCCTCGGGCTATCTA
>JAGWGU010000056.1 GCA_028867275.1 Nitrososphaerota archaeon | reverse complement strand
TTTGCGGTAATTACACACCAGTAAATGAATCCTGGTATCAATCCTACCATCAATGGTATGTATACGCCCGCTTGACTCCAATCTTGCATATCTAAATTACCTAATCACCAAAAAACTTGCATAGTATTTAAATCCATCTTTCAGGGGTTCTGTGGAGTCTCCGTCGGAGCGATCAGAGTGGAAAAAATCGTCGGATCGGGTATATGTACTAGAAATTGATCGCATTTTCATAGGAAACCACGAAATGCCATTGAACATCCACAATGTATTACCCTTGATTTTGTAATCCAAAACTTCTTCTTTACACTCATGAGTTTGGGTTTCTTCTTCAATTAATGCTCTATCGCATTTGGAACATCTTGATATGCTCATTTCTTTGTATGCATCCCAGCTTCATAGCTTGCTATGATTCTCCCCTGTTCTTTTAACAAACTGGTTAACTGAATATTATCAGATTTACAATCTGCAAGTTCATTCTCTAATAGGGATATTTCTTTAAAGACACCAGTGATAAATCCGAAGAGTCTACCACGAGCAAGTACTGTGAATAGATCATCAGTCAAATTAATAAACTCCTTTGATGATGAATTGGTTTTTCGTAATTCTATCCATTTAAGATATTGATTTACAAAAGGTTGTAAGCTGTCAAGATCTTCATCTTTGATATGCTGTTTTCCCATCATATTTGCCAATTTCATTATTTCTACATTTAGAGTTCCAGCTAACACATTTTCTACAAAATATTCAACGGCTTTTGTTTTGTCCTCAAGTAACACTATTCATCAATCCTTTAGATACTTCTTGATTAATTCCTCTATGACATCATTTTTCTTCCGTCCGCCTTTTTCTTGAATTACTTTAATGCTGAATTTTTTCCATAATTCCTCATCCATGTTTATAGTAGTCTTTACAGTTTTTGTCATATTCTTATTACTATAAACAACATTATAACCCTATCGCCTTCTACACAGTAAACTATTTATACAGTTATGCCCTTATAGAAGGGTATAAGGCTATGAAACAAATAAGCAATAGAGAACAAAAAGGAATCGAAATAGCAAACATGAATCTCATTAAGAAGATTGATGATCACAGTTACAAGGTAAAATCACAAACAAGCAACCAAGAATATGATGTAATCTCACTAGAATCTGGATGGGTTTGCTCTTGTCCTGATAGCATGTATCGAAATGTAAAATGCAAGCACGTTTTTGCCCTTGAAGTAAGCCTTTCAATCAAAAAGCAAGTCCAAGAAAAAACACCAGTCATTATCGAACCAATCTCAACTTCAAACTGCATTTACTGTAAATCTGATAAAATAGTCAAGGACGGATTAAGACACAACAAGTACGGAGACATTCAGAAATTCAACTGTAAGGAATGCAAGAAGTATTTCACTATCAATATTGGCTTTGAAAAGATGAAGCATGACCCGAAGGGAATTACTACCGCTATGCAGTTGTATTTTAGCGGAGAATCACTAAGGAATACTGCAAAGTCGCTTAAGCTTCTAGGTATGGACGTATCACACAAGACCATCTACAACTGGATCAAGAAATATACGAAAATCATGCAGGACTATTCGGAGAAGCTAAAGCCACAAGTTTCTGATACTTGGAGAGCAGACGAAATGTTTCTCAAAATTAGAGGTGATATGAAATATCTCTATGCCATGATGGATGATTCTACTAGATTTTTTATCGCTCAAGAAGTGGCAAATACAAAGTACACTCATGATGTTCAAAAATTATTCAAGGAAGCTAGTCGAATCACAGAGAGAAAACCAAAAATTTTCATAACTGACGGTGCTTTCAATTACAAGACAGCGTTCTACAAGGAATATCGAACAAGAGCAGTAAAGGATAGACCAGTACACATTAGACACATTCGATTCTGGGGTGACAACAATAACAACAAGATGGAGAGATTAAACGGAGAGATAAGAGATAGGGAAAAGACAATGCGTGGAATCAAGAAAATGGATACTCCAATCTTGAAAGGTTATCAGGTTTATCACAATTACTTTAGAACTCATGAAGGATTAGACGGTAAGACTCCTGCACAAGCTTGCGGAATTGAGATTCAAGGAGATAACAAATGGAAAACATTTATCGAAAATGCAAGTAAAACAAAAATAGAATAATCATATTCATTTACCTATTTTCATTATCAAGATATTGCCTAATTTTTATAGGTAGTATTACAATATGGATGTGTTAATTGTGCATTCGTAACGGAATTGGTTCCACCATCACTTTTTCTTACTTCATGATCTATGCTTGTAGCATTAACATGTATGAGCCCACCGCATATTTCACAACGTAGTGCTCTTTGCAATGCATCTCTAATGAATGCTGCTGATTTTGTCGCTTTTGTAAAATCAGCACCAGCGGTTCCTTCTCTAACTTCTGTTTGTCTTAATACATAATCAAATTCTTTGCTCTGAGAAATTTCATCTATGATCTGCTCATTAGTCTTTTCAGATGAGCATCTTTTCATAACTTCCAAGTAGAAGTCTTTGATGTGTTCATACGCTCTAGTTCCACCACGATAATGACGCCAAATTTGCTGAATAACATAGTCATGATCCTTCAACAAATTCTCGAATTGTTGTCTGACTTTGATAAAATCATCTAATGCGTTATGTGTTTCAAGTTCCATTATAAAAGATGCAACAGCGTAAAGTGAAGTTGGTTTATGCTGTCCGTCTTTCGAGTAAAAATATATCGCAGGATGAAGCCCTAGTGAAGAGGGATGATTGCTATTGATTCTATCAATCATTTTTTTGGTTTTCTTTATGCATTCTATCGTTTGTTTTCCATCCAAGTCATCTTTTAGATCATTATCGGACTTGATTTGATTAACAATGTCTACAAATTCTAATACCATTGGAAGAGAACGTGCTGATTTAGCTTTTCCTCCAATAGGCAAATCTAAGGTTCGAATTGGTGTCTTAAGTTCTGGTTCGAAGAAAACTGCATTTATTTCACTTGCAAGTGTTTCTATGATTTTTTGATTATCTTGATCAAATTTTGACCAATATTTGTGTCCCTTTCCACTCCTAATTATTGCTCTTGATGCTATTGCATGTGGTTTTCTTCTTGACTGTAATAGCCTTAATTCTGTATCGTTGATAGGGGTAGCTGATAAGTTGATTTTATGGAATGAGTGTTCTGCTTTTTGAGCATCACCAGCTACCCATTGTACTTGCATAGCTATTATTCCAAGATTTGATGCTCGTCTTTTGATTAGACCATCCTTTACTTGATCTATTCTCTGAGCAGCTATCTCGTAATCTCTGTACGTTCCTATTTTTTTTACGATATTATTTCTGACTCTTTTACCTACTTCTATCTGAGCATCAGAAATTTGTGGCCCGTAAAATGCTTGGGAGATTACACCATCACCATAATCATCATTTACCCATGCAGCTAATGCACTTAATCTGTGGGCCCCATCTAATACAAATGTGTATGAACCAGCAGAATTACGCCATAAAATAATAGCTGGAATTAAATCACCATCAAGAAAGCTTTCAATTAGAGATACTATTTTATCATCATCCCACTCATTGGTTTCTCTTTGAAAGTCAGGTTTTCTAATAACTGAGAAAAAAAGTGATCCTTGTTTCAAATCCGTTGATTTTATAGCATTCATCATTCTGCCTATGTCAAAACCTTGTTCATCTGTAACCTCGAAATCTTCTCTTGGAATCAACGCATCGAGATCTATTTTAGTCAACGATTTTTCTATTTTTAGAGAACATTTTTCCATTATAAAGTAGCTCCTAAAACCAAATAATGCAAACTAGGAACATTTCTGATCGCTCTCCTCGATCCGACGATTTTTTCCATGCCTAAAATCCGACTAAGAGGTACCAGAGCCCTTTCAGGTGGTCAGTTACACCCAGATCGCCTAGATCCCAATCGAATCCATGGTTCTTTAAATAAAACTTGAGCGCGACTTTTAATCAAGACTTGGAGATAATAATCGAGCCATGGAACCAACTTGTTATCCATGAAGTATTAGAATTAAGATTTGAGGACTGGATAACTCAGATAATCGCTAGTGCTAGATCAGCTGGAGGTGGTATACCCACCATCTTTTGGGCAGGAGGAGTGTCATTTCATTTTGCAACATTCCCAGATACAGATACAATAGTGCAGGAGAAACTAAAAGGCAGAATTCATTATTCATCAGTTACATTTTCCATAAAGGAAAAATTTGAAAAGCAGATAATACGTGAAGGTGGAGCTGTCAATTTTACAGACGTAAGTCATAATGAGATATTTAGTAAATTAACAGAGAAACTAAGATCACAGTCAAAGTTTCAAAATGCTCACTGATTTTTTCTTGATTTACGAAAAACTAAGAATCCACCTATTACAATAAGTGCGATGCCTATGATAAGGTAATACGGAGGATTAGACTCGATTGGAAAGATAAAGATCCCGGCAGTAATCATACCAAGATAAACAAGCATAGTTTGATCGATATCAAATGCCATCAAGGTTTGCTTCTTTTTTCCATACTATAAAGAATACTAATGACATATTTTGTGGATATCAAGAGAAAGAACCATTCAAAAAGTAATAGTTTTCAGATCTTTATGTTACAGAACGGTTTACTTTATCCAAGTCAAAAACATGACAATAACTGAGAACCCCATTATCCCAATAGTCATCCAACCTGCAATGGTGGATATATTACCATTAGTTCTGGTCCCAAGTATTTTGGGGTCGCTACCAATTTTCATAAGGGCTACAAGAAGTGGAACCGCAATAATTCCATTTATCACTGCTGCATATATCAAGGCTTTAATTGGATCAACATCAGCAAAATTTATCCAAAGCCCAACTACGGTAGATGCAGAAATAATCAAGTAAAATCCTTTTGCCTGCTTAAACTTCTTACTTAGTCCTTCTTTCCATCCAAACTCTTCGGATAATGCATATGCAGAAGAACCAGCAAGAACAGGTATTGCAAGCAATCCTGTGCCAATTATTCCCAAGGCAAAGATGGTTTTTGCCAACTCCCCTGCGTGTGGAAATGTCTTCACAAGTGGTTCTAGCGCCTGTGCGGCTTCATCTGCAGTAGATATATTTGTCAACCCATGAACATGTAGTGTTCCTGCTGTTGTAATAATGATAAACCACATGATTGCTTGAGAAAATCCCATACCAATTGCAACATCTTTTCTCATCAAGATGATTTCCTTTTTTCGAGTCTTTGGTTTTCCTTCTCCGATTTCTTTTATCTTATTTTTTGCAACATCTTCCTCAGATTCCTCAGAAGTTTGCCAAAAAAATAGGTATGGAGATATCGTAGTCCCAAAGATTGCAACAAACAACATTACAAAGGCAGGAGTTAATTCAACATGAGGAATCATGCTTGAAACTAATATTTCACTCCAATTTCCTCCAACAATAAATGCTGTAATCACATAGGCCAACAAACTCAAAGTCAAATACTTGAGTATGGTTACATATTTTTTATATGGAATAAAAATTTCTGCACAAACAACAAGTGCAGTAAAGAGGATAGTTACGATAACTATTGGCAACTGCGGTAAAACAAGCTTTACTGATGCAGACATTGCGCCAATATCTGCACCAATGTTTATTGTATTTGCAATAAGAAGAAGACTAATGATTGGGTAAACCGTCTTTTTTGAATATCTTTTTTTCATAATGCTTGTTAGCCCGCTTCCAGTAACAAGCCCAATACGTGCACACATTTCTTGAATCACTATCATCAATGGAAGCTGAAACAATGCAAGCCATAGAGTTCCAAGACCAAATTGTGCCCCGGCTTGAGAATATGTTGCAATTCCAGATGGATCATCATCGGATGCGCCGGTTATCAATCCAGGCCCTAGACTCTTGAAAAAGGATTTGAATCCATCAAGCAAAGATATTCACCACATGTAGTACTTGACGTATCAGATTAACACATCTGTCTTAACAATAAGGAGAGTAATTAGATCATCGTGAAGATCATTTAGTGCCTAAAAGAGACACTGTTTCAGAATCATTGTCAATTTCGATTGCAGTTCCAGAATCTTCGGTTGGATTTAAGGAGTATACCGCGTGTGGTTTGAACATTATTAGCTCAGGGTGGTTTGCATGAGAAATCCTTTCAAATATCTTAGAACAGGTCTTGCCAGTAGTTGATCTAGATATTACATCAATCATTCGTGTCTTTTCTTTTTCATTTTTTACAAAGCTCACTTTTCCTTTCATTTGATATCCTTTTAGATTCTCCTTGTCAAAAACTGCAACACTTATCCATGGAACATTTATGAAATTATAGTGAGATTTGTGCTTGAAGAAATCAAGCCAGTAAATGACATCTTCAGTAAAGTGAAAAGCAGTTCTTGGTGACAAGTTACACATTCCGTTGATATCGATTGAGCCAACCACAATGAATTTCTGTGTAGACATCATATCACTTACTTGCTTTGGAATGATAACCATCGATGTAATTTCTCCATTTATTTAATAAAAGAGGAACCTAATTATCTCTTATGATAATCACATATTATCATTAACTGTAAATGATTATCAATATTGATAATTGTCCTTGAGTTAAAAAGACAACATATACATCTGAACAGTAAATGAAATTAATTATTTTATTTGTAGTACTGACATCTGTACTAGCATTTAATGTAGCATATGCCGATTCATCCTCAATTAGAATGAAAGGATCTGGGATTGCATTATTAAATGATGACTCGCCAAAAATGTACGTATCAAGTCTCAGAATTCAGCTACATAACCAAACAACAATTGACAGTGGTTATGTGATAATAAGTGCAGAGCAATCCACAATAGTTGCAAAAATAGTTCCAGACAGATGGCAATTTAATTATAATAATGATGGTTCGTTTCATGCTACAGGACCTGCAACATCAAGGCAGAATGTATCATATGACTTGGCTTTAGATGGTAACAGATTACTTTCATCAAAAGCAGGATCACTGTGGAAAATAAGTGCAGAAATGATAGGCAACGGCAAAAACTATCTCTTAGAGTATCTTGCAAGTGGAAAAGATCCACTTGTAAATGTAGGATCTTCTTTAGCTGCAAGTGTAACTATTCCAAATGGCAACTCGGCACAATCTAGCATGGGTTTCTTTGTTCCACTCAATTCTGAAATTTTGCGAGGAACCACAGTAACATGGCAAAACCAAGATAACATAGGACACACCATTCAGAGCATAAATGATAAAGGGATTATCATTCCAATGTTTAACAGCCCTGTTCTAAGGACTGGTGAGACGTTTAGCTACAAATTTGATAATCCTGGTGTATACCATTATTATTGCTCCATACACCCGTGGAGAATAGGTGTAGTAACAGTATCATAGACAACAATCTAAAAGCAAGCAGACTAGAATCCACATCACAATATTTTACAAATGAGTTCTAATAATCGTGTTCACTAAATTCCAAACCAAGAGATATACTTGCTATCGTAGTGTTTGGAGTTGTTTTGCATTGCATTGCAAGATTTGGCAGGAACTGATTAAAGATTTGTTTTAGAAGATACTCTGTGAAGAGGGACCACTTGATTCCTAGATTGTGTTGTATTATAAAGTGATGAATGCCACCTTCAATCCTATGATCTGATATCATACCAGACGCACGCATATAGTCTTCTAGTGCTTCAATTGCGCGTTTTAGGTCATAATTTCCTTTCATAAACATGACCCAATCTTTAATCATCGGAACCATCACATCAATGATTTTGTTTATTTCATCACCTTTCATCTCATTGCCAAGTATCTTGAGGATTTCTTTGGGTACCGGAATTATCCCTATTTTATCTGCAAATCTATCCCATTTGACATATTTTTCCAAGATTTGTTTTACAAGCACGTTTTGCGAAATTTCCTTTTGCATCGCCTCTGTGTCTAATTCATTCACAATATACTCAGGCAATCTGTAGCTAATGCTTCGCGTTTGTTCATGTTTTTGAGGATGTCTCTGCCTTTTAACAGTCACACTTTTCTCTCACCAAATGACTTAATAAAATTATACTATTGTCAAGTAAGAATTCAAGATTATATTTTCAAAGATTTATGCTTTATTTCTAGACTATTTGACTATCAATACAGGTACTTTGGATTTATGAATAACTTCATTTGCGACACTTCCAAGAAAAGTACTCTTCATTGGACCTAGTCCACGAGAGGCAATTACAATCAGATCAAACTTTCTATAAGACGCATATTCTGTAATCTGCCATGACTCATTTCCAAAGATTATTTTTTCATGGAATACTATACCATGCTGAGCACAAAGTTTCTTGGCATCTGCCATGAATTGTTTTGCTTCCTTCAAGGTTTGATTTTTTAAAGACGTGAGTAAGGGTCCAAGGTTTATCGTATAGAAAGGAGTAACACACAATCCAGTTATTGTTGCTCCACATTGTCGTGCCAGGTAAATTGCCTCTCGTAGTCCTCGAAATGATCTTTCAGAACCATCAAGTGCAACTAGAATTTTACTAATTTTCTGTTTCATACAAATCACTAACCATACCTAGACATATTAAAAGATACCATATTATCAAAACCGGTTTTGAGTATACAGTATGACTGTATGATGGTTTTCATAGATTATAAAAATTGGAATAATTCCTAATTCGGAATAGTAGAATTAGGAACTATTTCAATATCAAGCGTACCATTGTTAAAACAGGTAACAATAGACTTGATCTTGGATTTGTACAAAAAGTACTTTTTACCATCATCGTTGATGG
>JAGWGU010000055.1 GCA_028867275.1 Nitrososphaerota archaeon | reverse complement strand
AATGAGGTAATATTTTTGCCGCTCCAGTCTGAGCATCTGCTGTGAGGAAGCCGCGACGAACCGACCCAAAACACCTTTTGATCTATTTTCATACGGTTCTTTTAAATAGAGTGGATCCTGTTTTTTCGCTGTGAAAACAGATTACGATATCATCGTAGCAGGAGGAGGCCTTGCAGGAATGATTTCTGCCCAGTCAGCTTCGTATTATTCTAAACAAAGATTATCAATTCTAGTAATAGACAGAAATCCAGAACTTACCATTGGTAAGAAGACAATCAACGGCTGGGTTTGTGGAGATGCAGTTGGGAAAAATACAGTAGATTACATGACTGAGAGGATCAAGATTGCATGGGGTAACCCTGAGATTGAGCATCCAGTAAAAGGCGTGATGGCATTTTCTCCAGACAGAGAGACATCAATTCCCTTTGATGGTGATGGATACATGCTCAATAGACAGCAGCTTCCTCAACGCCAGCTTCGTGATGCAAAAAAAGCAGGAGTAAATATCCAGTATTCTGTAGCACTAAGAGGCCTGTCATACGATAACGGAACCGTTGTGGGAGTAGAAGGAACAAATCTGGTTACAAATGAGCCATTTAAAAAAACTGCAAAGATAGTAGTTGATGCAACTGGAGTCACTTCAATGTTAAGAAATGGTTTATCCATAAATTCAAAGATAGAGAGAAAGATAGACCGTGATGATTTAGAATCTACTGGAAGACATATCATGAAATTTGAGCAGGGGGTAGAAGATAAAAAAGAGTTTGATCCAGATTATTGCATAATTCATCTTGATCAGGATATAGCTCCTGGAGGATATGGATGGGTATTTCCAAAAGGAAAAAACAAAGTCAACATTGGTCTAGGAGTGCAACAAAAAGAACTGATAAAAAGAAATCATAGACTTGGTACACATGATGATGTTACAAAACTGATTAATGATTATGTAAAGATGAACAAGGCAATCAAGAATCCAAGATTATCAGATGATGAAATGGATTCTAACAATGTAACAGGGAATTGGCAAGTCTCTGTAAGAAGACAAAATGATTGTTTGGTTGCAAATGGATATATGCTAGTAGGAGACTCTGCGTGGATGCCAAAACCACTTGATGCTGGAGGAATAGGTCCTGCAATAGTTGCAGCTACTATCTTGGGTAAAAATGCAGTAAATGCAATTGAGGCTAACGATGTTAGTGAAGCAGGTCTTTGGCAATACAATATTGACTTCATAAATGATTATGGATACAAAACAGCAGGTCTTGAAATTTTCAGACGTTTATTGCAGACACTTACAAATGATCAGATAAACTATGGAATGAAGCACTTTTTGTCAAAGTTAGATGTAGAGGCAATAAGCAAGGGTGAACATCCAGACTTTGGAACGGTAGGAAAACTAGGCATGATGATAAGGGGAGCTCTTAACAAAAAGTTGGCAGATGGACTCAGATTTACCGCACAGCAGAACAAGACATTAACAGAACATTATTACAACTTCCCCAAAAAGCCAGATGGTTTTGATGTGTGGCAGAAAACTTTGCATCACATCCTAGATGAATCATATGCAAAGATAGAAGTCTAGATTTACAAACGGGTTTAAGACATTTTTAAATTAAGGAGGAGACTTGGAATAGTTGTGCTTGCAGAATCATTATACATAGACTGGAATAACTCCTTTGAAGTTTTGGACAAGGCATATGCATCTAATCTATTTGTGCTCATAATAGGACCAAAAGGAACAGGCAAAACAACACTAGTAAGAGAATTTGCCAAAAAGCGGGGAATCAAACTTGAGTCAATTAACTTTAGTTTGAGAACTCGGGAAAGTCACCTAGTAGGTGCAAAGACACTAGAAAATGGTGCAATTGGATTTGAGCAAGGAATTCTAGTCAAGTCCATGAAAGAAGGTAATATGTTGTATCTTGATGAGATAAACTCTGCAGAAGCAGATGTGCTTCTACGTCTTGATGAAGCGCTAGATGACAGAAGACAGATTGTTCTAAAAGAATCAGGCGGAGAACTAGTCAATGCTACAAAAGGGTGGTTTGTTGTGGCTACGATTAATCCATTATCTCATGTTGGTACAAAAGAGCTACCACCTCAGTTGCTAAGCAGATTTCCAATAAGACTTAGATTAGATTATCCACCAGAGGATATTGAATTTCAGATAGTCAAGCAGTATTCTTCAGGATCCCATGAAAAAGATATTATGCAAGGAATAAAGTTGGCAAACATTCTACGACAAGCAGCTGCAGTAGAAGAGCTGTACTATTCTCCAAGTTTGCGTGAAACAATAGCATTTGCAAAGATACTTGATTCAGGCATGAAAACAAGACAAGCCGCAGAGATAGTATTTGCTAATGTATACCTACAATGGGGTAGCGTAGAATTCCAGAAAGTAAGTGACATCATAACATCAATGTTTGGTAGTTAATGCAATCATTACATCTTAGAAGTGATACATTACTTGAGATAGCTACATTTCTTGTAAGAAGATGGTCTGGAAAAGAATCCATCACTGTCAGCATATCTGATCAAAAGGAAGTACAGACAAAATTACGCGAAAATAAAGTCTTGATGTTTCCATTAGAGAGATACCAAGGAACAGACTTTCAAAAATATAGACAATTTAGAACAGCTTTATGGTATGAAGCGATGCGAATTAGATATTCAAATAAAATTCTCAGCAACGATCATGCCTTTGGTTTTATCCTCAATACTCTTGAGACAAGAAGAATTGAGACAATAGCAAGAACGGTTTGGCAAGGAATGGATAGTGAGATCATCTTCAGATATGGTGTTGCCTGGCTTTACAGGCCACTATTAAACACATTATATGGAAACACCAGGATCGTAGAGGGTTTTTCTCAATATTTTTTGCTAGGAGATATCAAAGGAGAACTTTCACCTAGTGCATTTGAAAAAGTCCAGAAAGCAAGCAAGTTAGCCATTGAAACAGTCAAAGAATCCGTTGAAAAAAAATACGAAACTGACTGGCTTGAAAAAAAGGTACCAGAAATAATCAAAATTCTGGATATTGACCCACTTTTAACTATCCCAATATCAATACCCAAAATCAGCTCCGGAATGGCACTTTCAGACCAAGAATTTGTAAAGACTTTGAACAAGATTGCAAAATATCGCGAAAGTGATTTTGGTGAACTGGATCCCAACAGAATTGTAGAAGGCAAAGAGGTCTTTGAAGAATTCAAGGTTTTGCTCGAAGAGGCAAAGAGAACAGAGAACAAAGGTCTAAACAATGAAGTGATAGGAGTAAACATTCCCACAGTAACAAATGTAGATGAAACAAAGATTGTCGATACGGATCTAATAAACCACCTTAAAGCAAGATTCAAAGAATGGAAATCAGGTTGGAAAGAGGAACATGTTTTTGCAGGAGATGAATTTGATGAAGAATCATACATGGAAGGCCACAAACCCTTCTTGTCAGATAGAAAAACTGCAATCAAGACCAAGATTGTAATACTTCTTGATCACTCATCTAGCATAGCAAATCAAGAGATACAGTACAAAAAAGCTACGCTTGCTTTGTGTGAAGTCTTGGAATATTTGAAAGTAAAATTTTCGGTATATGCGTTTAACACAGAACAAAGACAGGTTATTTGCTGGCTTGTCAAGCCAGAGAATTTAAAATGGAATAATATTTCAGCCAAGAGACTTGCACAGATAAAAGCAAACGGAAGTACCCCATTAGCAGAAGTTTACAACATGTTACTGCCATCTCTTAGATCAAAAAAACCAGATATATTTTTGACATTAACAGATGGAGAGCCATCAGATCCTGATGCAGTTCGCTCCATAATGAGAGATTTCAAGTCAATAGGCATAAAGATGGTTGCAATAGGCTTCGGGCCAGACACAGAAGATGCAATAATGATTGCAAACAACCTTAGAAGACTAGGTTACGAACGTACTCTTGCTGTAAGCAGATTAAGCGATATCCCAAAAAGAGTTTTGAGTGTCTTGGGAACTAGTTAAAGAAATGAAGTGTCTGTCAGTATCGCAACCTTATGCTGATCTGATAATTAGTGGCAAGAAAACAATAGAATTGAGAACATGGAATACAAAGTTTAGAGGCAAATTTCTGATTCATGCACCAATCAAAATCAAAGATAATGTGTGTGAGAGACTAGGTATTGACAAATCTAGTCTTAGAACCGGAGTAATAATAGGAAAAGTTGAGATTTATGATGTAAAATCATATGAATCTCTTGAGGAGCTCAAGAAAGACTATAACAAACATTTTGCTACCGAAGAATTTTTGCATCACAAATATGGATTTCTCCTTAGAAAACCACAAGCTCTCAGAGTTCCAATTCCATACAAGGGCAGTTTAGGGTTTTTTGAGGTCAAGATGCAATCTGAACCATCTAACAATGACATAAAGTCGGAATTATTTGATGAGGAATACAGATACCAATGGATAGGACGACACTAGTGAAAAATATTATTAAAAAATTAGATCCTAATGTTTGGATTTTCTTTTTTTAGTTTTTCCCAGTCTGCAAGAAAGTTTTTCAGACCAGTATCCGTTAGAGGGTGTTTTAGCATCTTTCCTAGCACATCTGGCGGTAGTGTAACTACATCAGCTCCAATTTTTGCAGCTTCTACAACATGCATGGGATGTCTTACGCTTGCAACAAGAATTTGTGTACTAAATTTATAATTCTCAAAGACTTGATGCATTTCTCGGATAAGATTCATCCCATCTTGACCGTTGTCATCAAGTCTTCCAATAAACGGACTCACATATTTTGCACCAGCTTTTGCTGCCAATATTGCTTGGTTTACAGAAAAGCAAAGTGTGACATTTACAGGGATGTTCTCTGATGTTAATATCTTACAGGCTTTGAGACCCTCAGGGGTTAGAGGACATTTTACTACTACATTATTGCCATATTTTCTGAGTCGTCTACCTTCTTCTAACATTCCATTAGTTTCCATGCTTAGTACCTCCAAGCTAACGTCACCTTTTACAATTTGAACAATTTCCTCCATAACTTTTTGAGGATCTCCTCCCTCCTTTGCCATAAGAGATGGGTTTGTAGTAATTCCATCTACAAGACCCATGTCATTATACATCTTTATTGCTGAAATATTTGCAGTATCCAGAAATATCTTCATCTGGTGTGGCTCCGAATAGACTTAACGGTATTAGATATATGAATTGATGTAATGCCATGTTTTTCAAGCAAGAGTGGGATCTCACTATCTCTTGCAGACTCTCCAAACTGATCCTTTGCCCCTATACGTTTTACAAGAACAGGGTATGTCTCAGATACTGTCTCGGCAACTGCAGAACCAAATCCTGCCATCACATTATGTTCCTCACATGTGACTATTCCTCCAGTCTCACGTGCGGCCTTTTCTAAAATTTCTGAATCAATTGGTTTTATTGAAAACATGTCTATAACCCTACATGAGATCCCTTCTTGTTTCAAAGAGTCAGCAGCTTCAAGTGCAATACTAACAGTTATTCCACATGCAACAATTGTACAGTCAGAGCCATCTCGCAATACAATTCCTTTACCCATTTTGAATTCTTGTTCTTTTGGATGAATTACGGGTGTTTTTGATCTTGCCAGCCGCATATAGCAAGGCCCATAAACTTGCGCAAAAAGCCTAGTTAGTTTTTCTACAGCTACAGTATCAGACGGGACAAAAACTTTGACATTTGGAATAACTCTCATTATTGCAATGTCTTCAATCTGTTGATGAGATCCTCCATCAGGACCTACGCTCAGACCACCATGAGATGCAACCATTTTCACATTCAACCCATTTTTGCCATTTCTTGAAGGATATGCTATGGCATTACGTATCTGGTCAACACACCTACCAGGAAGAAATGCAGCATAAGTACTTGCAAATGGAATTTTACCCTCATTTGCAAGACCTGCTGCAATGGTAACCAAGTTGGCTTCAGCAATGCCGACATTGAAGAATCTATTTGGGAATTTTTTCCCGAACGGCTTTGTCTTTAACGAATCAGTAGTATCGGCACCAACTACCACAATGTTTGGATTTTCCTCTCCTAACTTGATCAGAGTATCACCATAAACAGTTCTCATATCAGCAAATTCTGTCATACAAAACCTGCCTCCTGTGCTATCTGTGAAAGTTCAGTTTTCTTTTTTCCCACCTCATGTAGATCTATCCATTTGTTTACAAGATCAATACCTCCAAGGCTGTGGGCTTTGTGAATCAGGAGTTTTCTTCTTGCATGCATCAACTTCTTCCTAAATTCAATAATTGTGGCTCTGACATCTTTTTGTCCTATTATTGCACTTCCACCTACAAACACCCTTGCACCATCTAAGAAACAGCACTCTACATTTGTCAAGTCAACGCCCCCATCTGCCTCAATCATGCCCTCAAATTTTCTTTCAGACAGGAATTTGGCTATTCGTTGTGTCTTTTCATGCGTAGATTCAATATATTTTTGGCCGGATTTGCCAGGAATCACAGACATTATTATAAGCTGATCCAAATCTGGGATAAACTTCTCAGACCATGAAGGCAATTCTGTATCGGGGTTGATTGCAAGTCCAACACTTACTGAATTTGAGCGTAGAATATCATGTATCTCTCCAAAACTTGATTCGTCACAAACTTCGGCATGTACTGTAATAATATCAGATCCTGCATCAACATAGTTCTTCACATGTTTTATTGGTTCTGTGATCATAAGATGAGTATCAAAAGGAATTGGTGTGATTGGTCTTAGTTGCTTTATCTTTTCATGGTCAAACGTCTTGTTTGGTACAAACACTCCATCCATCACATCAAGATGAATAAAGTCAGATCTTGCAAGAGCGGCTCTCTTTACCTCGTTTTCTAAATTTGTCATATCTCCTGCAATTACGGATGGAGATATCAAAAATTGACAATCTAGTTCTAGATCAATTATAGGAGATATCTGGGGATTTGGTGCAACGCCATGCCACTTTGGATTATCTTCCATGTGTTCTACAGATTTACCTTTGATAGTGCGAGATATGATAATTGAGGGAGTTCCTTTTGTTTGCAATGCAGAATTTACTGCCTTGGAGATCTGCTCTATGCGATGACCATCTATCTCTAAGACGTTCCACCCAAAAGACCTCCATTTATCCCCCACTTTCCATCTTGCAGCATTTTTCCACATCTCAGAAATATCATCGTCAACAAGCTCCTCATCTAGAGGCATCACTCTTTCAGTATAGTCATCTTGTTGAATGAAATTTCGATCCAAGAAGACTGTAAGGTTATCCACTCGGTATTTAGAGGCAGCCATAGCAGCCTCCCAAACTTGTCCTTCGTCAGATTCGCCATCACCAATTACTGTGTAAATATGATGATTTTTTCCATCAATTCTTGCAGCAAGAGCCATTCCAGTAGAAAATGATAATCCCAGTCCAAGTGATCCTCCACAAAATTCAACCCCAGGGCATTTGAAATCTGGATGACCTTGCAATTTACTTCCAAATTTTCTTAATGTCTCCATTTCAGATTTAGCAAAAAATCCAGCTACTGCAAGATTAGAAAACAAGCCAGGTGAGGCATGACCTTTTGACAAAACAAGTCTATCTCTGTCTTCCCAAAGAGGATTTTTTGGATCATATTTTAAGAATTTAAAGTACATACACCCCATAATTTCTGCCATTGAGAATGAACCTCCCGGATGACCAGAACCAGCAATGGTAATTCCTTTAATCACAAGTTTCCTTGCTTCTTTTACTTTTTTGAAAATATGATAATAATTTAGGGCCATACCCATTCCAAAATTTGAATTTCAAAATTTATACCATAATTCAAATTCATGTTTTTTAGCGCATTTGGAGTAAATAAAAAGTTATTTCACAAAACATTAATCCAAAAGCAACGTAGAAAAAAATATGGATATAGGAGATCTATTCCCTCTTGTGATTTACGATGACAAATGCTATCTTTGCTCTAAATTTGCAAGTGTTGTCCATACGCTTGCCAAAGACAAGATTTTGATCGTGGGCCATTATTCAGACATCGGCATGAAAATAAAATCTGTGGTTTTTGATTACAACTATGACTCTACCAAAATGTTCTGGTTCATGACAAAGAAGACGGCATATGGTGGAAGGGCTGCAATTTTGCCTCTTTTTTTCAACATTTTGACTAGCAAATCAAGGGAGCATTTAGACTATGATTCATCGTCTAGCTGTACTCGTGATTGTAAAACCCCAAAAGCATTCTTTATGAGAACAGGAAGCCTATTTTCCAACAGTAAAAAGATAGCCCTAAAGTTCTAAGATTAGTATCCTCGGCTGTTTCTATCAGGTGTTCCAGTGTTTGGATTTCTAAACCCATGCTTTTCCATCATATGGTTTAGGAATCTAATGTCGTCAGAGAATTTTTCTCCGCATATACTGCAATTGCTCATAGTGATAGTAACTGATCGAGATCTTTTTTAGGTTTTGTAAACATATACAGCATATGACAGATAACCAAAAACTACACAAAATCACCTTCACCATCACACCTAACGCAAATGGCTATGTCGTAGGATGCAATGAAATCCAGTCATTATTTACAGATGTATCTTCAGTTGCCGAGATTGATAGAATTGTAAGAGATTTACTATCAGAATACATCGATAACTTTCCAGATGACGCCCAAAAGAGAGGTTTTGACAAAAATACGCCCATAGAAACAACATGGCATGCATCTCCCAATTCCGTTGCTTTAGACTAGTAAAAAGGCGCCAGCACTACTGCTTCCCAAGGGCTCTCGCACCTTAGTAACACAGTAGCGACATTGGGTTTGACTTCCGGGTTCGGTATGGGACCGGGTCGGACCCCAACGCTATGGCCGGCTTAGTTTCTTTGGCTTCTAATGTTATGTATTAATCTTGCTTGATAGAGATATAAATTAAGAAAGAGGGGATTACGCATGACTCATCGAGTTGCAGTACTGGATAAGGAAAATTGTCAGACCAAGAAGTGTGGACTAGAGTGTATCAAATATTGCCCAGTAAACAAGATGGGATCAGACTGTATAGTACTAAATGAA